>JBDGYW010000812.1:0-3408 GCA_039588935.1 Gemmatimonadota bacterium
ACCACAAGACGCACATGCTTGCCGCTGAATAGCGACACTGCCTAAGTGGATGTGAGGTGAGCGGTTCACCTCACATCCACATTTTTTTGGTTGGAGATTTACCCATGTACTTGTTTGCTTTGCTGCTGTTGTCGTTGGTTGTTATCGTGTTGGCTGCTGTCGTTCGTGGCCGTATCAAAGCGGCGCGAGACTTCGCCCGTTGCTCGCAGCTTCCCTCGTGGGATGGCAACCACAAGAAGTTGCGTCGCAATTGCTATTCGCATTGGATCTTCGAGCGTGTGTTTGGTCTGTGGTTTGCGGTTGGCAAACAGTTTGGCAACTGCTTTTCTCCCGCGTTGGTGCTAGAGTGGAAGGGGATGCGAAAACGTTGGTCGTCTCACACGCCGATCAATCCAGAGCGATTTGCTCAAATGTCCACAAGCATGCAAGAACGTATGCTAAAGGCACAAGCCAAGCGGATGGGTGAACCACTTGAATGGTTCTACCCTGCGTGGGCGCAACTCACCTATCGCAGCAATCATCGCGAGACGCGGCTGTACTGGCGTGGGTGGCTTCGCTTTGACCTCCACTCGGATCACATCGCCGAGTGGTGGGGCGAACCACACGACGCGCCACACGGAACCGTGTGGACCTATCGCGGTCTGCTCGGTTCACATCAGTCGGTGTGACAGAGACACTGCCTAAGAGGATGTGAGGTGAGCGGTTCACCTCACATCCTCTTTTATTTGTTGGGAGTTCAAACCATGAAACTGTTTAGATTCCGCGCCCGTCAAGGGCAAGAGCAGCAGATCGCTAGCGTGCTGGTCAACCAGCTAGGCTTGCTCTGTTCGTTGGTCCCGCAGCGAGATCGGCATGGCCGATTTGTGCTGGTCAACGCTGTGTTGACGCAACACAGTAAGAAGCAAGTGGCGCGTGCTTTGTTTGCTGCTGGCGTTGCTGGTCAGCATGAAGTCAAGAATCGTGTCCCCATCCTAAGCGAAAACAAGCTGTGGGATGGCGCGTTGTACGAAATGAATGCGGGAGACATCTTCAGGCTTGCACGCGACGGCAAGTTAGTCAAGTGTCAAGTCGTGGACAACTACCCCGGTTGTACGTGTTGTGGTCCAAGTCGAAGCTGGGAGGCTGTCTACTAGAGACACTGCCTAAGCGGATGTGAGGTGAGCGGTTCACCTCACATCCGCATTTTTTTGGGAGTGTGCTATGACCAGTCAAGACGTGATCAATGCCCAGTTGACGATGAACACGGCGATTTTTCAAGATGCCGCTGTGGCCAAGCCGCAAGACAAGTGGGTGCCCGCTTGTGGCGGAACGGAAACGCCGTTTCGGGCTCGCAGTGGTGCAACGCTGTTGTACTGCTGGAACCCTGCTCGACAGGAACACGCTTATCTGCTCAATGGCGTGACGGTTCTCACGTTCAAAGAAGCGGAAGCCCATTTGCAACTGTCGTAAGGTGAGACACTGCCTAAGCGGATGTGAGGTGAGCGGTTCACCTCACATCCGCTTTTTCTTTTGGTTGGAGAGTTGTGCTATGTCAGCTAATACCGTCAACGGCGTCCCAGTAGACGAATACCTGCAACAATCAGGTCGGCCCGCCTACGAGTTCTGGCCGCAAGAGTTGCAAGAGGCGCTTGACGATGCCCTGTGGGATGGGGTTGATTTTGAGGACTACGAGTGTGCGGACAACTTTCGCTATGCTCGCAAGAGCAACGCGGAAGAGATGGCCGTTTTCGAGCAGAAGGATCGCGAAGGGTGCTGCGGTTCGTATGTTCGCGAGATCGAAGTCGGTGATGAAACCATCATATTCGGTTTCAACTACGGCCATTGAATCTAGTGGCCAGTGTGTGTCTAACGGCTGGCTCCAACGTGGAGCCCGCTATTAGCGACACTGCCTAAGTGGGTGTAAGAGATCACCCACTACTCGAACGGGAGGTTTACGATGCACTGCTTTGATACCCACGTCTCGCTTTGTCGTTCCCAATTGGGTTACCGCAACTATCCCAACGGGCGCGACATCGATGCCGAGATCGCTCGTTGTCTCGCTGAGACCGATGGTCGCTACCGTCACGCGAACGTCGCGTTTCATGCTCTCACGCATGGCTCCAACCGCTTCAACAAGAAGCGGCTGCACAAAGCCGAGCGGTATGCTGCTCGCGTTGAGATCCAACGCGAGTTGGACGCGATGGTGATCGACGCACGCGAGGAGCATCGCGAGGAGCAAGAGCACCTCGACGATCTGTACTGGGCGGAACAGGACCAACTCGAATGGGAAGCTGACCAGCGATGGGAAGCGGAAAGCAAGGAGTTGCAGGCTGAAGCGGAGAAGGCCCGCGAAGTCGAGGCCGCTTACCACGAGGACGCAACGGGCAAAGCGGTTGACGCTCACGCCATGCACTACGACAGCGATTGGGATGAATACGTCTACTCGCTGACCTACGACATCGCCCACGTCTACGTCAGCTAGAGACACTGCCTAAGCGGATGTGAGGTGAGCAGGTGACTCACCCGCATCCGCTTCTCTTTGATCGGGAGATCAAACATGGACAGCCGTGCCAAGTTCGTTGCCAATGGCAAGAAGCATCGCAAGTGTGCGAGACGTGGCATCATCGGGCCGCTAACGCGAGACTTTCGGCTTTATCAGATCTTGTGCTGCGAGCGAGCAGCCGAGTTCTGGGCGAAGCTAACGGGATCGCCTTCCGCATCTGATGCGACGGGCGACCCGGGCGGGCCGTTGGCCTAGTGGCCTAGTGTTTCCAACGTCAGGCTCCAAGGTGGAGCCTGCCATTAGAGACACTGCCTAAGTGGGTGCAAGGTAACACCCACTACTCTAACGGAGCAAAGACTATGAAGACCAAGACCAAGACCGCCGCCAAGACTTCCACCCGCATGAAGCGAAAGACCAAGGCGGAAGTCGCTGCCGAGCTTTACAGCTTCAAGGTTCGGCTGGCTGTCTCGCTGGGCATTGCGATCCCCGCGTTCAGCATCGGGCTGTCGCATGTCGCGGGAACGCTCGCGATGAGCATCCCCGCTCTCGCAGGCTTCATCGGTATCGTGGCCGTGGCCGTGTTGTACGTTTCGCTGTCGCACATTAAGGAAGCCGTGCAAGATTGCATGAAGGCAAGCGACAAGCAAGCGTGGGCGATGGCCATCGCGTTGGACTGTACCATCGTCGCCATGGAAATGGTGCATGTGTATGGTGATGAGCTAGGCGTGTGGTGGTGGGCCACTGGCCTCATGCTTGCGGGTGGCATCTTCTCTGCCACCCTCAACTGCTATGCGTTCCTCAAGCATGTGAAGTAGCGAGGAACGCTAAGGGGTGTAACGGGCGAAAGCCCGTTGCACTTTTTATTACTCAGAAACTCTAATCCAAAACCTCTCGTGAGAGACACCCCGGGGGGTACCCCCCATACT
>JBDGYW010000813.1:0-3407 GCA_039588935.1 Gemmatimonadota bacterium
AGAGAGGGTTCGTTTTCCTCGATCAGCGATTCGATGATCTGGTCTGCCTGGCGCGCGATCCACCAGTGCTCCGACATGACCTCGCGGGCTTTGTCCTCGTCATTGTCCGGCAAGCACTCGAGAAGGAGTGAGAACATGGTTTTCACTGTTGATTCGATCCGGCGAACGTCCTCTTCGAAGCTGCCGCAATGCAATCGATCGGGATGCTTGATCGCCAGCTCTGCTATGTTCTTCGTCAGGTCCCCGATCCGTTCGATGTCGATCACGATGCTGACCAGGACCAGCCCCGCGTTCAGGTTCCCCCGCCCCGCCAGCGCAAGGTGGGTGAAGACGTTCCGCCGCACCTCCCTCTCCTTGGCGTTGATCAGCTGATCCCTCTCGTAGATGTCTTGACCGACCAACGCCTCGTCGTCCACCCGGAGCGAACGGTTGGCGACTTCGAACATCTCTTTGTCATCGCGGAGCATCTCGTGTGACAGGTCAAACGCCTGCCTGAGCAGGTTCTCCTTGCGGAACAGATCAAAGATTGCACGTATCATCGCGTTTATTTCTCCTCGACGGCCGTGGTCGCCGTGGGGGTCACCGCCGGGAATGTCAGCTCATGCTACCCAACTGGGACCCGACCGTACCCTAGAATTAACACAATCTTAACACATTAGGAACACTTAATTTGAGTGAAAACCACGTCTTCCGAGCGCCCGTTTTTCCCCGAGATTTCGGTCCCGTATGACGTCCGACCTCAAACATCCGAATGGATAGATTGCCTCCGGCCGAATCGGTTATAATCGTTGATGAGCCCCGCCTCGAGTTCCTCTTGCCGTGGAGTTGAAAAAATGGTCACCGATAAGCGAGGGATAGCACTGATTGCGTTATTTTGTTTAACAGGCAGTTTTACTTTAAGTTACGCCAGTGTCCAGACAATCACCCTGGTCGACAGCGGTCAGAACCTGGGTGACGGGCGGACTTTTTCCATCGCCCTGGGGGATGTGGATGGGGACGACGATCTCGATGCGTTTATAACCTATTACGTCTACGCCAACAAAATATGGCTGAACGACGGGAGCGGCACGTTTACCGACAGCGGTCAGAACCTCGGCGGAACATCGGGACACGGGGTGGACCTGGGTGATTTGGATGGCGACGACGACCTCGATGCATTCGTCGTATTCAACAGGGAAGTTGACCGGGTGTATATCAATAACGGCTCCGGTCTTTTCGTCGACAGTGGTCAGGTACTGGGAAACGCGGACGACAACGGGTTGTTTGTCTCCCTCGGGGACATCGACGGCGACAACGATCTCGATGCGTTGGTTGGCCTGTATCTGCACCCGAACCGGGTGTGGGTCAACGACGGAAGCGGTAACTTTACCGACCTCGGTCAACGCCTGGGCGGCGACAACTCTGGCGGTATGGCGCTGGGAGACCTCGACTCTGACGGTTATCTCGACGTCTTTCTTACCAACCGGGTGGCCGGCGACCAGGTCTTGTTGAACGACAACACAGGAGTATTTGTCGACAGCGGTCAGCTGCTGGGCCCCGTCGCTGGTGGTGGACACGTCGTCCTGGGAGATCTGGACGGAGATGACGATCTAGATGTGTTTCTCACCAATTCGGAGCTTGGGGCGGACGTGCTCTTGAACGACGGATCTGGACTGTTTAGCGACTCCGGCCAGAGCCTGGGCCAACGCGGCCAGAAGGTCCGGCTCGTCGATCTCGACCGCGACGGCGACCTCGACGCGATCACGACCCATAGGCAGGACGGGAACCCGATATGGCTCAACGACGGACTGGGGACTTTCACGGCTTCGGGTGATAACGTGGGAGGTGTGGAAGTACTCTCCGTTACCTCGGGAGACATCGACGGCGACGACGACTTTGACGTGATCGTTGGCAAGCTCGACGGATCCGGCGGCAATAAGCTCTATGTCAACCAGACGATCGTCCCTACGAAACCCAGCGGTTGGGGGCGGATCAAAGCCCTGTTCCATCGTAACTAGATATACCCTCCGACAAACCCAACAAACCGCGTCGAGACGACTCGGAAGTGTCGTGGCCGCGTAACGAATATCATGGTAGACTTCTGCATAATTCTGACCCTGAAAACGTAGTCGAATACCAACCATCGCAGGTCTTTTGTGAGGAAAAAGAGGCGTCCCTCGCGTGCAGCGGACAAGAACGATGTCAAGGCCAGGCCTTGGCCCTCGATCGGTGCCTGGTCGAGGGGGAAAAAACTCGAGGAGTTGATTATAGCGGCCCTGCTGGGCGTGCCGCTCACGTGTCTTCTATTTGTGGCCGTCGTCAACGCCCTCTCGTGGACCACCCAACACGATCTGCCCATCATGATGTACACGGCCTTCCTCTTCGACGAGTTCGGACTGGTACCACACCGCGACGTTTTCGACATGAACATGCCGGGCACGCACCTGGCTTACCTGTGGATTGGCAAACTTTTCGGTTATGGCGACCAGGGGCTCAGGTGGGCGGATTCCTTCCTGCTGGCGGTGATCCTCGGGCTCACGGTGTTGATGTTGCGGCGCCTGGGGCACCGGGTCGCGTGGCTGGCCGCGGCGATGTTTGGCCTCGCCTATATTTACAGCGGTTCCTGGATGAGCCTGCAGCGCGAGTTTCTCCTGTTGATACCGTTGTTGCTCGCTGTCTTGGCGGCGGTCTCCGTTCCGGGCGAACACTTCAAGAGGAGAGTCCTCGTCGCCGGTATATGTTTGGGTTGTGCCGCCACGATCAAACCTCACGCGCTCATCGGGCTGGTACCCATCTTCACTTATCTCTGGACCGAGGGATGGGAGAACGAGAAAGGGACGAAGCAACGGCTCCTCGAAGGGCTCTCGCTGGCGGGATACATGCTCGCCGGGATAGCCGTCCCCGTAACGATTTCGATGATCGTACTGGCCGTAACGGGTGCCCTCGGTGGCTTCGTCTCGACCGCGGTCAACTACCTTCCGCTATACGGAGCGATGAACGGAAACTACACCGTCATCGATGGCCATGATCGCGCCGTCTACCTGGTCGACAAGGTGTTCGAGCTGGGAGAACAAGGCGAGCTCCGCGTCTGGGCGGTTTTCGCCGCCGCCGCCGTGGGTTTCTATCTGCAAATGGCGAATCCGTCGCGCGAACAAAGACGGCAGGTGCTCCTGATGGCGTCACTGGCGTTCGTGTTCGCGCTCTACCCCATGTTCTCGGGGCAGTTCTGGTTTTACCACTGGCTGCCGCTGCTCTACTGGTTAGCGATTCTGAGTTCGCTACTCGTGGCCGAATTGCCCGGAACGGTGCCTGTCAGCAAGCGGTGGGTTCCCGTCGCCGTGTTCGCGCTACTGGCGTTTTTCCTCGCCCGGCCAGACAAGAATTTCGAACCGCTCTTCCCCGAGGTCGGTTTGGACAAGTACGGCCGA
>JBDGYW010000813.1:3416-4942 GCA_039588935.1 Gemmatimonadota bacterium
TGAGGCTCGGCCCCGGCGACACGGTTCAACCGCTCGACTGGACGGGCACCGGAGTGGTGCACGCGTTGCTGATGGCCAAGGCAAAGCTTGCGACACCTTTCATGTACGACTTCCACTTCTACCACCACGTGTCGACCGGCTACAACAGAGAGCTCCGCGCGCGGTTCATGGCTGCGCTCAGGGAGTCGTCGCCCAAGTTTGTCGTCGTGGGAAAGGTGGGGCCGTTCCCGCAGGGGGAGGACACGGATCGCTCGTTCCCCGAGCTCTCCCATTTCATCAACGAATATTATCGCGTGGTCGTCGAGAAGCCCAGATACGTCATCTTGGAACGCAGCTAAAGGCACTTACCGACCGGCCTCGGGGACGAGGGAGTGGTGCGGGAGTTGACGGCGAATATCATTGGGGTTATTGTATAAATGAGATATTGCCCCGCCGGGGCGGGGCGCCGCGCCATGAGAAAGCATAGAGGCATAATCCGACGTAGCGTCATACTCGGACTGGCCGTCTGGTTCGCCGCCGCGGCCGTGTTCGTCCAGGAGCTTCACCGTCACCCGGCGGGTGGGCCCGAGACGATTCCCGATCCCGGTCGCTCCCTGTGTTGCGCCGGCGAGTACGTGCAGGTCGCGAACACATCCGACGCGCCCCAGGTCGCTTCCGGTGCCTCGGAACAGGAATCGTACAGCAATTTCGGCTACTGTCTCGCCTGTCTGTTTCTCAAGAATTGCAAAGAACGCGCGATCGAGTGGAATTCGGTGGTCCCCGTCTTACCGGCGGACGACCACGCGCGACACCGTTCTACATTTCGTGTCTCATCCCCCGTTGTCGTCTCATCGTCTCCTCGCGCACCTCCCGCCCCCCCCGTTTAAAAGAATTCGATTCTTTCATCCGCAAGGATCCGGCCCTTTGTCATCCGCCGGTTCCTGTGTTTGCTTTGTTGATACGTCCAATTGAGGTGCACGTATGCGAATAACCATTGTGATTACGGTCGTCTTTCTGGTGGCTTCCCTCGTCGTGGTACCGGCGGCTTACGCAAACGAGGACTCTCCTCAGGAAGAGGACAAGAAGAAAACCGAAGAGGAAAAGAAGACCGAGGAAGAAAAAGACCTCGAAGCGCTCCGTCGTGCCGCCGAGGCCGAGTCGAAGAAAGAAGGAGAGAGCGACGAAGCCGCCGAAGAGACGACGTTCAAGTCGGGCAACCTGGGTCTGCAGGCCCTCAATCCCGAACTCAGCGTGACCGGCGACATGCTCGGCCTTTACCAGTCCGGTGACGACGAGGCGCCGACGTCGGAAACGGTCTTTCGCACTTTGGGCCTCCATTTCGAGTCCTACCTGGATCCCTACTCGAAGTTCAAGGCGGCGATACCGATCAGCGTCGTCGACGCCGAGCTGGGAGAGGCGTACTTTACGCGGTACGGAATCGGGTGGAACATCAACCTGACCCTGGGCAAATTCCGCCAGCAATTTGGCATCGTCAACCGTTGGCACATGCACGCGCTCGACTGGTTCAACTTCCCCCTGGCGCTCAG
>JBDGYW010000814.1:0-3405 GCA_039588935.1 Gemmatimonadota bacterium
AATCGGCGGATGAGGCTCGCGGGACTCGCGATTCTACTGTTCGCTGGGATGGGTCTGCTAATGGGGCAGACCGCGCCCAGTCATAAGACCATCGACGCGAGAGAGTTGATCCTGCGTGATGATGGGGGGACGCCTCGCATCAAGCTGTTCGTGACGGACCACGGACCAATGTTGAGCATGATCCGCGCCAACGGGAAGCCGCAGGTTGGTCTTGGCCTTGGCGAAAACGGAATAGCCAACCTGAGCCTCTTCGACAAGAAGGGCCAGGCGCGAGTCGCTCTCGGTGCGCTTGGTCCTGGCGAACCGGGCATAGTGATCTTGGACTATGAGGGCAAGACACTCTGGTCCGCACCCCAGCGGCTGGACTGATCGAGGATCGGCGCGGCTCAAGAAGGCGCTGAGGTATTGGGGAGTGAAGGCAAAGCGGAAGGAGGCGAAGCGATGAGAGCGTCCTTGATGACAGTGATTCTGATGCTGACAAGTGGCCTGTTGATCGCGTCTGCCAACGAGCCCGACGATGGGATGTATTTGGGCCGGGTCTTTCTGACGCTTGGGATGCCAAGGGAGAAAGTTATTGCCCAGTTGGCAGAGGATTACAGCCTGCAGCAATTGGAAAAGACCGATATTTGGCACGTTCTTGAGAAGCAGTCTCCCCCATCCGTAGTTGGTAATCTCAACTTCGCCAATGACCGTCTGCGATTCGCAAGCAAGAACCTCCTGTCCGATGCCAATTACAACGCCGTTGGGGCTGCAGCGGCCATCTTCGATTATTTGAATGCCAAGGTCGGCGAAGCGGAAACATGCCGCATCGGCACTTCTTCTACACAGACGCGAAACATGGGCATAGATCAGGTGTTCATTCAGTGTGGCGGGCCGACGTATCTGAACCTATCGCTTAGTCGAATCGAGACGAACCCTCCTCTGGTGAGGATCAAGGAGGTTCTGGCTGCACCTGAAGATATGAAAGGGGGCGTGAGATGAGCGAAGACATGCTGGCCGTTGTGGCGCGGCTGGAGAAGGTGGAGAGGCAGAATCGCCGCCTGAAGATGCTTGGGCTAGCCGCCCTCATGGTAGCCATCGTATCTCTGCTTCTGCCACCCGTCATCCGCACCATATGCCAAGCGGCGAACATTCATCCGGTGTTGGCCGTGCGCGGTGTAGCGATCTACGACAAAGACGGGGACCAGCGAGGGTTCTTTGGCTTTGCCGAATCCGAGTATGACAAGACGGAAAAGGGTGGTTTCCCGATCCTCACACTTCTTCATGCAAACGGAACGAACGGAGCGAGTTTGTCGGCGTCGGCGGCTGGTACGTCCCTAGACCTTGCCGATCCGGAGCTCTCTTGGAGCGCATCGTTGGCGATTACGACTGAAGGGCCGAGTCTCCATATGAGTGAAATCGGGAACAGATCGCATGTTATTTTGTCTAGTCGTGAAAACAGTGTGTTGCTGGGAGTCTTTGAGACTGGCGAGAAGAAGCGCAAAGCCAGATTATTGCTGTCAAATGATGACCCTTCCTTGACCCTGATGGGCCGCAAGGGCGAGACACTATGGTCCGCGCCCTAGCCGTGGGGCTGTGAGGAGGTAGGCCATGACCAGTGACACACATGCCTTAAGAGCGTCAATCCAGTATCTTGAGCGGGAAGTGCGTTGGATGAAGATCGCAGGGCTGGTGCTGCTGACGCTGGGCGGGGGTGCGGTGCTGATGGGGCAGGCCGCGCCGAAGCCGCAGAGGATCGAAGCGAAGGAGATCGCACTCCACGATGATGATGGGAAGCTCCGGGCATTCTTGGCCGTGACCGAGAGCGGGGCCGCCTTGGACCTGTATGACGCCGAGGAGAACAGACAAGTAAGGCTGTACGTGACTAAGCACGGATCTGGCCTTCACCTCGGCGACACTAACGAGCCTATTCGAAGTTCATTATATGTGAATGGCGATGGACCCGGTCTTGACTTCTATGACACGGACAAGAAACTTCGGGCATCACTCGGTGTCACGAAACGTGGGAACCCCGGACTTGCGCTACGCGACGCGAGTGAGAACCCACGAGTCTGGCTTACCGGAGTGACGGCAATAGATGGAGGCCCCGCGCTGATTGTCTATGATTCGACGAAGAACGTCAGAGGTGCGCTTGCTGTCACCGAGAAATATGGACCTAGTTTAGACCTATACGACGCCAATGGTGAGGAGATCTGGTCCGCGCCATAGACTGTCCGACTCTTCGGCCTTCCTGGAGTGCGCCGATTTGATACAATTCACCTGAAAGCAGCGAGCATCCTATGCGCACCTACAAGGAACCCAAGACAGGCCGCTGGTACATCGATTACTTCTTCCGCGGTGAGCGGATCCGCTACAAGGCGGGTAGCAGCCAGCGGGCTGCCGACCGGTTACGGTTGAGGATCGAGAGCGAGATCAACGCGGGCAAGCACAACCCCGTGGCTGTGCGCGAGGAGGTTCGTGGAGGCGGCAAGGGGGCGGCCACTCTAGGTGGGCTGGTCCAGGCGTTTCTCGGGTCATACAAGTCGCGGGGAGGCACCGACTTCTACCGTAGTCGTGCGAAGGCCTGGCTCACCCATTTCGGCGTCGACACTCCCCTCTCGCAGATTGGCCCGCTGCAGGTGGAGCAATTCAAGAATGAACGCGGCAAGGTTGTAGGGGCAGGTACCGTCCGTCAGGACTTGATTTCTCTCGGCACGATGTTCCGATGGGCGATGGGCAAGGGCCTGGCCAGCGAGAATCCAGCCGATCCGATCAGAGTGAGGCGTCCACCCGCTCCCCACCACCGGGAAGTGTTTCTATCGGACGATCAGGTGAAACATCTGTTGGAGTGCTGCCCGCGTGACATCCGTCGCCTCGTCGCATGGCTCGTGGAGACGGGTATGCGGCTGGGCGAGCCTCTAAAGCTTCGCTGGAAGGACCTGGACGCGCCTACGGGGTGGGTTTACGTGCATCCAGGGAAGACCGGGAAGCCGCGCCGGATACCCTACACGGTGGAGCTTCAGGCGATTGCTGGATCGGCTCCCCGGCACCTCCGTTCGGAGCTGGTGTTCTGCGACGCCCAGGGGGCTCCTCTCCAGAACTATGAGGCTTCAAAGCAGATCAAAGCGGCTATGATACGCGCCGGAATCAAGGACGCCTCGGCGCACACGCTCCGCCACACATTTGCGTCGAGGCTGGCGGCGAGGGGGGTTCCAATGAAGGCCATAGCCGACCTTCTGGGCCAGAACGTGGCCACGACGACCGCCCGGTATATGCACCTCCAGCCCCAGGCTCTGCGGGCAGCGATGGAGTCTCTTCGGAAGCCGCTATATGGCAATGATGTGGCAATGAAAGAGAGTGATCCACCGTAAGTCATTGAAAGCCGACGTAGCTCAGTGGTAGAGCAACTGATTCGTAATCAGTAGG
>JBDGYW010000815.1:0-3404 GCA_039588935.1 Gemmatimonadota bacterium
AGGGACGTCAGGCCGAGGCGGTCGTGCCGGGGATGGTTCGGTTGGCGCCTGGAGGCCGCCATATGACGCTCTACAGGGAAAGTCAGTCGACACGAGTCGCGTTGAACGACGATCCGCCCGAGAACTCCTGCCGGCCCTCCGTGGACACCCTCTTCAAATCGGCTGCCACCGTGTACGGGGATAGGGCACTCGCCGTGGTGCTGACGGGGATGGGGCAGGACGGGCTTCGGGGAAGCGAGTGGATCCACCGGAGTGGGGGAAAGGTCGTGGTGCAGGACGAAGCGACTAGCGTAGTGTGGGGAATGCCGGGCTTCGTGGCTCGCAAGGGGTTAGCCGACGCTCAGGTGCCGCTTGGCGCAGTCGCGCGCGAAATCGTACAACGGGTCCGCGACGGACGGTCGCCGCGTGACAGAGCTCCGTCTCGGGCGGGCGCCTTCCTCGGAGACTGAGTATGTGCCTGCCCGACACGACGTTCCAGTTCTTTAGACGGTTCATTCGAGAGCACTCGGCGATTGTTGTCGACGACGACAAGATGTATCTCGTTGAAGCCCGACTGACTCCCGTTGCCGAGGAGTGCGGGCTGTCATCCTTGGATGAGTTGGCCCACCGCTTGCGGTCGGAACCGTTCGGAGCACCGCACCGGGCCGTCGTCAATGCCATCACAACCAACGAGACGTCCTTCTTTCGTGACCGACACCCGTTCGATACACTCTCTGCCTTGCTCCCAACATTGATCGAGCAGCGCTCCGAGGAACGGGCTTTGCGCATTTGGTGCGCGGGGTCCTCGAGCGGACAGGAGCCCTACAGCATTGCCATGCTGCTGTTGGAGCACTTCCCAAGGCTGGCCGGCTGGTCGGTGGATTTGCTGGGAACGGACATATCGGGCCAGATGATCGCACGCGCTCAGAAGGCAGCGTACTCGCAGTTGGAGGTCAATCGCGGCCTTCCCGCCGCACTCCTGGTCAAGTATTTCGAACAGGATGGCCACCATTGGAGACTCCGTACGGACGTCCGCCGCATGGTGCGATTCGCGGAGCACAACCTTTCACGACACTGGCCGCCGCCGGGGCCCTGGGACATCGTGTTCCTCCGGAACGTCCTCATCTACTTTGACGTCGACACTAAACGGTCGATCCTGGCACGTGTGCGGCGGGTCCTCGACCCGCGAGGATACCTTTTCTTGGGTGGCGCAGAGACGACACTCAATCTCGACGACAAGTTCGAACGCGTAGCGGTTGGTCGGTCTGCATGCTATCGCACGTGCCAGGCGCGTGCTTCGGAGCACAGAGTCAGCGTACTTCCCGGTGGGGAGTAAGCATCATCGTCCAGCACTGACTGATGCCGTCTGCGTGTGCGCGGAGACTTGCGCAGGTAAACTTTCGGACGCAAATGCCGATAATCATTCAAATGCCCTCCATACTCGTTGTAGACGATGAACATCACGTGCGCCAGGTGGTATGTATCGCCCTAGAACGTGCCGGATACACAGTTCGAGAGGCGCGGGACGGAGAGGAGGCCCTCGAGCTGTATCGTGAGAACCCGTCTGATGTAGTAGTAACCGATCTCATCATGGAACCGATGGGAGGGTTGGAGCTGATTTCTCACCTCCGGCGGGAGTTCCCCAAGGCAAAGATCATCGCCATGTCCGCGTACATGGGCGCCCTCGCCAGCCCGCTGCAGGCTGGGGCGGACAAGGCCCTGAAGAAGCCGTTCTCCATTGAGGACCTGAGATCGGTAATCGAAGGCATCCTCGACACTGGCGTGCAGCCGGACTCGAGGGCAGAGGGCCAAACGCCGAGATAGAGGGAGGCAGCGATGATGGAACTGAACAGCCACATGGAGGCGTCTGAGGTACCCGAACGGAAAGCGATGCCGGATCCTCCACTTCGCCCGATCAACCGAGCCTTGGTCCCAGAGGGCAGTTGAAGAGCTTTACATGATGCAGTTCGCCATCGATCGATCCTCAGATGCTGTTTACTGGGTAGGGTCAGACGCTCGCTTCACGAACGTAAACGATGCTGCGTGTGATTCACTCGGGTACAGTCGCGACGAACTGCTCACGATGACGGTGCACGACATCGACCCGCTGTACCCGGCTGACGGCTGGTTGGCCCACTGGAGAGAGTTGAAGAGGCAAGGCTCGATGGTGATCGAATCCAAGCATCGCGCCAAGGATGGTAGGACATTTCCAGTTGAGATTTCGATCAACTATCTGGTCTTGCACGGAAGAGAGTACAGCGTCGCCTTTGCGCGGGACGTCACCAACCGCAAGGATGTAGAGGAGGCGCTTTGGGAAAGCAGGGAACGCCTGCGAACGCTGATCGAGAGCGTACCCGTTGGAATAGCCATTCACGCTGCTGACACGCGCATTCTCCACTGCAATGCGGCTGCCAGGCGGATACTGGGGCTGTCCCTTGAAGAGATGGTTGGGAAGACCGCCTCCGACCCTCACTGGCACTTTCTCAGGGAGGATGGAAGCGACTTGCCGGTGGAGGAGTATCCGGTGAGCCGGGTCCTGGCGACTAAGAAGCCGCTGAAGGATTTTGTTGGAGGCGTGTATCGCCCTGATACTGACGATGTCACGTGGCTGCTGGTGAACAGCGTACCCGAGTTGCGAGCTGACGGGGCTATCTCGCGGATCATCGTCAACTTCATGGACATCACCGAGCGCAGGCGCGCCGAAGAAGAGCGGCGCAGGCTCGATACGCACGTGCAGGAAGCACAGAGGGTTGAGAGCCTGCGCGTGTTGGCCGGCGGTGTCGCCCACGACTTCAACAATCTCTTGATGGGCGTGCTCGGCTATGCCGAGTTGGCGCTCCAAGATCTCTCAACCGAATCACCAGCGAGAGATTGCGTTGAGAAGGTCAGCAAAGCTGCTCGTCGCGCGGCCGACCTTTCCCGGCAGATGCTGGCATACTCTGGAAAAGGGCGGTTTGCCGTTTCGAACGTCAACGTGAGCGGGCTCGTGGCCGAGATGGACCAAATGCTGAAATCATCCATCTCGAAGGGGACGCGGGTTGACTTCCAACTCGCAGATCCCATTCCCGCAATCCGTGCGGATGCAACAGAGCTGCGTCAGGTAGTGATCAATCTGATAACGAACGCTTCGGAGGCAACTGGCGACTCTGGCGGGAACATCGTCATTTCAACCGGCGTCGTGAATTGTGAGAGTTTTGCGCCGAACGAGAGCCGTTTTGGAGAGAGCTGCGAGGGAGAACGCTGTGTGTACGTCGAAGTGTCGGACACGGGCTGCGGGATGGACGAGGTAACAGTGAACAGAATGTTCGACCCGTTCTTTACCACCAAATTCACGGGTCGGGGTTTGGGGTTGGCGGCCGTGCGAGGAATTGTCAGAGGCCACGGTGGCACATTCGTGGTAAACAGTCTCCCAGACAGCGGGACGA
>JBDGYW010000816.1:0-3403 GCA_039588935.1 Gemmatimonadota bacterium
ACCTCGACTGCGAACGACAGACAAGACCAGCAAATCAAAACGGCGACTTCTTCAGTACTCCTCTCCGTCTGGAATCACTACGCCCTCTTGACTCCGCACTTCTTAATGGTGTTAGGCACATGCACTCCGACCGCGCTCACAGAGATAGTGATGCCAAAGGATCCTCGCCGCTACCGCCCTCCAAGGCCTCCAACGGTCTGCGATCACATCTACCGCCTCCGATCCAGGTATCGTCGCCAACCCTCTCAACTCCTGGATGGCCTTTGCCAACGCAAGATCACCGGAGGGCCACGCGTCCGGCCTGCGTAATGAAAAGAGTAGATACACATCGGCTGTCCATGCCCCGACTCCTCTTTCTCTCGTTAGGATCTTCCGAGCATCATCGTCGTTCATGTGCTCCAGAGCCTCCAATTCGAGCTCGCCACACATAATCCCGTGAGCCACTCCTCGGACATACGAGGCCTTTTGGCGACTAAATCCTATTGCCCTCAGTGTCTCGTCATTCAGCAACAGGAACGCATCGGGAGTGACTGAACCAATTGCATCCTCCAACTTTGCGAACGCAGCCTTTGCTGATTCCATTGAGACCTGTTGGGCAAGGATTGCAATCACAATGCCGGATAAACCGGGGGCATGGGTGCAGAATGGAGGATCTCCCCACCTTGATACAACGTCTGCAAGCTCTGAATCTTGCAGGCCCAGTTCGGACATACCCCGGTTGTATGTCTTATCGGACATTATCAAATGCCTCGATGCCATGATCACTTCTTCACTACTCAAGGCGCGGTTGCCTCACGCAACCGGTTAGCATCTGCCTAACCACTGCTGCGAACGGACTCCCAACCAGCTTCTAGATACGTCTAATAGCAGTGACGTCACCCGGCGCACCATCCAAGTATTCCCCCAACGTTCGGCAGCTTCATGTGCCTGTCATACAGCGCTCGCGCGCAGGTCCTCGAGCTGCGCTCGATGGTGATCATAATCAGCGACTAGGTCGTCCACAGTACTCTTCACCGTGACTAGGTTGTCCGCCGTACTCTCAACCGTCAGATCCTCTCCCGCGTGCTGAACCCCGCAATCACGAGCCCACTCCTCGGGGGCCATTGCCCGCAAAAAGGCCTTCAGTTCCCCTGCCGACTCGGCCAGCCTCTCAAGCAGCACCGAGCGATCTGTATCGCCACACTCGCGTACGAGCGCGGCATTGATCTTCGAGTAGTTGGGACCAGGATCGACGTCGTAGAAAGGGAGCTCGCCACGCAGAATTTGCTTTGCGCCCAGAATGATGTAACGGTTCCACCCGATCAAGTGAGCCACGATGTCCCGCGGCGTCCAGCCGTTAACCTTCCTGAGAAAGAGACCCTCGTCGAGCGCAGCGACAGAGGCCGCGAACGCTTCAACGCAGTGCTCGAGTTGGTCGATCTGGTCTTCCACGGTCATGACGTCACTCCCTCGTAGAACCTTGCCTGCAAAGGCGGATTTGGGCTAGACGCCCTGCGCTGTTTAACGACCCTGCGGATAAGCTGCGTGCGCCGACTCACCTGCTGCAAGAAGTGTTCGGACATTCGTGACCTCACGGTCCGCTCATATCAACTGCTCCCGCCGCGCATGCCAGCTTCATGCGCTTGATAGGTGGCGCATAACCCACCCGGCGGAAACTGCCTTGTCAGGCGCTCATATTAGTGCGAACGCGACCGCAAGCCCCACTCCATAGAAGAAGTGGTTGGCGAGCGGAGAAATAATAGCCCTGCTCCTTTCAGGAGACCGCCTGCCAAACACTCCCAATTCCATGGAAGGGTAGACGAAGAAGTAGGAGGCAGCAGTCGTCGCAACGCCATAAACGAGAGCCCATGACGATGAGGCAGGTCCTCCGACCAAAAGATCCCAACCGAGCACGTACGGCACCGCGAGGCCAACACCGATGGCATAGTGCGCGACATAACCGTAGAGCAGCTCGTTTGCGACCTGCTCCATCTCGCCTAGATGTCCATAACGGAAACGCCCGTGTGCCCAGCCCACGGCCATCCGCCCTATCATCGCCACTTCAATTTTCAAGAGCATGCCCGTTCGGGCGACGAGATTGTTCAACAAATCCATCACCAACGTCCCCAACACGCCTGCTACAATTCCAGTTACGATGAGACCCATCGCACCCCCGATGCTCACATATGCGATACCAACCTGCCCAGACTGTTCAGTCCGCTTGTACTCCCAAGGTCCGTACGGCTGTCACCGCGACTCGGCGCCACCTAACGACCCTGCAAATAAGCTGCATGCGCTCACTCACCGGATGCACGAAACGTTCGGTCATCTGTGTTCCTTCTATGCGCACAAATGAATTGACGCCACCGCGCATGCCAGCTTCATGCGCGGGTTAGGCTGCTCATTCTACGTCGGAAGCTTGCCCAAAAGACGCCAGATGAAACGATGAAATCGATGGCCGCCACGTACCGGCTCCGCAAACATTAGAATGCACTCATCATGGATTACGCTTAGCCCCTGATCTTCACAGAACTGGATTGCAGCCGCTGATTGTGCACCTTGCTGCATCCAGACTCGCCTTATCCCTGCTGCGGCTGCGTCACGCACCACGTTCTCTGTCTCCGCGGGCGGGACCACCACCAACACTCCACCTACTGGCTCCGGCAGCGCGCCAAGACTTGAGTAACAACGCTCACCGTCAATGGTCTCAGCGGTCGGGTGAACCGGAATCATACGGTAGCCCTTTGCTCGAAGATGCTTGCTCGCCGCGTTGCCAAACTTCTTTCCACCACTTGAAACACCTACCACCGCCAGCGTCTGTTGACTAACGAAATCCTCAATCGCCGCTTTCGTTGTCACTCTCCCTCCCAAAAACCCGTGGGTGATTGTTCTCCAACACCGTCACTCAAGGCTGAGCTGCCTAACGACTCTGCAAATAAGCTGCAAACGCACTCCTTGCCAGCTTCCGGATAGTCGTGAATTCAGTGATGTCACCCTGCGCACAAACCTACTGTTCCCCCAGCGTTTGGCAGCTTCATTTGCCTGAATATCCAAGGAGTGCCCTCAAGAGGTAGAGTCTCATTGACGAAATGAACACTCAGTTCACACATCCTCAGGAAGACACCCCATGTATTTCTCAGGCATTGATCAGCACAAACGGGACTCGTTCATCACAACGTACGACTCAAACGGCACCGTCGTCAAACAGATGCGTGTCCGAAACAGCCCGCTGCTTATCCGCAGCTACTTCAACCAATTCTCCGGACCCCACAGAGCCGTCGTGGAGTCCACCGGCTCCTGGTATTGGCTCGCCGATCTGCTCCAGGAACACAACGTCGATCTCACTCTCGCGCACGCCACTCGACTCAAAGCCATCTCCGCCGCAAAGGTCAAAACCGACAAGGTCGATTCCGACATCCTCGCC
>JBDGYW010000817.1:0-3401 GCA_039588935.1 Gemmatimonadota bacterium
ACCTCGACTGCGAACGACAGACAAGACCAGCAAATCAAAACGGCGACTTCTTCAGTACTCCTCTCCGTCTGGAATCACTACGCCCTCTTGACTCCGCACTTCTTAATGGTGTTATACAGCGGCGATCCCGGCGTCACAAGTCAAAGATGCTATCGGGCCACGAGGAGGCGACGATGCTCGCAGTCGATAGTATCGCGAAGAAGATCCTACCGCGTGCACGATCAAACGCAAACTGTTGAGCACCCAGTACACTGGAGAAGAGCACCCTCCGCTTGACCTGGCCATCAGCCGTGAACGCCATCAGCACGGCGGGCTGATCCTCTGTTGTATTCAGAAGAATCCACAGCGTCTGTCCGACGACCGTCGCGTCAAGAACATAGAATAGTCCAGGCGTATGTCGCGGATTTCCCAACGTCGCCTTGGCCCGCTCAACGCACTCTTCCCAAACCTGCTCCATCTCAGGCGCCTCTAGCGGTACGGATACCTGTAATGACCCTTCCTTGTCGAAGCGCTGCAGCTGACCTTCACCGGTCAGTATGAGCCACATGTCTCCGTCCGGCCCGAACACAGGCAGCACGCTGTTTCGGAACAACGCCGGTACCTTACCGTCGACTATTTCCTTTTTCGTTTTCGTGGGGCTCATAATCAGAGACACCGAGTCGAGTGGTGTGCCCAAGGTCCCGAGCTGGTTTCCGGAGGGGTCATAGTACGCTGCCAATGCGTCATACATGCCGAGGGTGGTGATCAGAAATCGGCCATCTTCACTCACCGCCACCGGCCCCATACTTGATACGCCAGGAAGAAGCGCAGTCCTAGTGAAGTCACTACGAAGCGCAACCGTCTGCACTCGGCCATTGCCGGCATCGACAACCCGCAACGTGTCTGGGCTCAATGCGAAAGTGCCTGGCCTCTCGAATTCGCGCGGACCGCTCCCTTCTCTTCCGATAGTCTGAAGCAGCTCCCCATCGGATGACAGCACCAGAATCTGCTCCGCCAAGTAGTCCAACACGTACAAACGTCCACTCTCGTCGAGTGCGATGTCCGCAGGTCGACTGAGCATCGCCGACTCGGTTGACACGATTACGCTGACGTCATCTATTCGCACCTCTGGAGGGCCTGGCAGGGGTTCACGAGTACATGCTGTAAGCGCAAGCACAGTTGCCGTCAGACAGAATCGAATGAGGACCCGGTTGTGTGAGGAAGCATCGATGCGCCTGCAGTACTGTCGCCGCTGTATAACGACTCTGCGCATAAGCTGCGAACGAACTCCTCTCCAGCTTCTAGATGCACGAGTCAACACAGATGTTACGCTGCGCACAATTGGATTGCTCCCCCAGCGTTCGACAGTCTTCATGCGCCTGTTATACAGCGCGTTCCCTATGAGCCGAGATGTTCAGGCACCCGAGCTTGTCTGGAAGCCCGAACGACTGTCTCTATGTTGAATCAACGCTCGTACTCCGCAAGCAAGCCGCTATACGTTGTCCCACGGCGGCGAGGCTGTCGGATTCTGAACCATGAGCAATGAATACGTTTTCTGCATTGATGATCACCCCGTTCTCCACAACCACCAATCGCCAAGACAGCACAAGAGTTCCGTCATCGCCTTGCATCAACGATCCATATACCATGTGGCCGATTCCCTCGAAGCGATCTGTGTCGTTGAGCCGTGGCCTCGCCTCAGCATTGATGGCCAAGACGCGAATTGTCGAATCGTTCTCAAGCACCTGGGTCAGTGTGCGGGTGATGGACGCAGCGCGGTCACGCAGCGGCAACACCTCACGCCTGCCACCGGACGCTTCGAATGGCGCGATTCCCACAGTCGGTCGATGAACGTCAGGTGTGTGCCCACACCCCCAAGCAGAACCGAACAGGGCGCACGCCACTACAACCCAACCGTGCATTGGGCAGCGGCGTGCACGGAACCGTCCAACGCGCTGTATAACGACTCTGCGCATAAGCTGCAGGCGAGTGCCCGTCAGCGGCGATAATCTCGCGGTCATCTGTGATCTCGCAATGCGCTCATATCAACAGCTCCTACCGCACCTGCCAGCTTCATGCGCTTGTTATGCCGCGCCTGTGGATTGAGGATTTGGTGGACCGACACGGGCTCAAGGGTTGTTGAGACGATTGGCGTGTCGCACCGAGCCGAACCGGCATCAATCGGCTATTCATTTAGCAAGTGCTGCTGAAACCAAGCAAGCAGCTCCGCCATCGCCCGTTCCGCATGCTGAGAGTGGTAAACATCCCCTAGCCGGAACTCATGCCCGGTTCCCGGAATCGTAATCAGACGGGATACGACGCCGTGTCGCTGGAATGCAGAGTACATGCTGTCACTATCCTCAGTGATGAATGGAGCGTCCTCTTCGCCATAGATGATGAGAGTTGGTGCATCGTCGGCCGAGATGTGATTTCGGATGGCCAGAGATTCCAAGACATCCTCGTCTATTTGGAGGGCTGGAATGCTTCCTGGCCCGTCCGGGAAACGCCTTACCATGGAGACGATGTCATAGCCTGACGGATAGTACGCGACCACGGCGTTGACTCTGCTGCTGGCCCGATCAACGGGATTATCGGCTGCCGGATCTCCATCATCTCCGGATGTACCCAGCATTACGGAGAGGACACCGCCAGCGCTCGGGCCCCAGACCCCGATCCTGTCGGCATCAACTCGAAAATCTGCTGCGTGTGCCCTTACATATCTGACCGCGAGCCTGACGTCTTCGACAATCTCGGGCACCGTGAACCACGGGCTCGAACCGTGGCGTACGTCGAATACCGTGAATCCGTTTGCGAGCAGATCATCAAAACTGGTCTGTTCGTATTCTGGTGCCGGGAGAGCATCTCGATGGATAAATCGATAGCCCGAGGAGCCAACAGCCTCGCGCTGGGATCCCCAGGCTGGTGATCTGAGGGCGCCACTATTCATGAAGAGTACGGCGGCTCCGTTTCCATCGTGCGGGTGATAGACATCGAACGTGAGAGCCATACCAGCCTTGTGACCGTAGATCACATCGACGTCGACGGTTACAGGTGAATCGTTGCTTGGAGCCTCATCCCTGGGCGTGCTGCAACCGACGAGCGGTAACAGGATGGCGACCACTCTCAATACGATTCTTGGCGTTCTCGGCATTCTTGCCTCCGTTCCATTCTATATGCGCGGCCTAACGACCCTGGGCATAAGCTGCGTGCGCTCACTTTCCTGCTGCAAGTAACGCTCGATCACCTGCAATCCCTCAATGCGCTCATATCAACTGCTCCCGCCGCGCATGCCAGCTTCATGCCCCTGTTAGGCGGCGACTATGCTGAGATCACGTACACTAGGATTTGCAGATCCCACTTCTGGATCTCCTTCTCACACTTCATCCCGATTTTCTCCGCAACCCGAATCGACGCGACGTTCT
>JBDGYW010000818.1:0-3400 GCA_039588935.1 Gemmatimonadota bacterium
GCTCCACCCATATCGCCCCTTCGCTCAGCAATCTCCTCCAGGGATTTCAGCGCGATGATATTCTCTGCATCGAGTTCTAGAACCTGCTCGAACGCACTGGACGCGTCTTCGTCCATGTCTTTGTCGAGATAGCAGCGCCCGAGGACAATATGCGCGCTGGTGTAGTCGGGACGGTCCTCGATACCACCTTTGACGTACTCGATGGCGAGGTCGAGTTCGCCCTGCTTTCTGTATGCGTCAGCGAGCGCCGCAAACCACTGTTTGGGGTTCTCGGCGTACCGCTGCTCGAGTTTCTCGATCTCTGTCCGATATGCCATAGCGTTTCGGGTCTTTGAGTGCACTGGTAGAATCGACACGAACATAGTGTCTGACGATGAAAACATCAACCTAAAAACCTCTGATCTGGGTTGAGTTTGAACGTTGTCCTACTTAGACTTACCGCCTCTTGTGGTGATCCGGCGGTGTAATTGAAATGGGTCAGCGCGCCATCAATAATCGCAAGCCCGGCCCGTTGCAGCACCAAAGAACGTTGATGTACTCAACAATGCTCAATCTCGAGCGTCAGGTGGGTCAGAACAATGATGCGATCGATGCGCGCGAGCGCGAAGTGGATAATGGCGATAGTGGCCGTGAGCTTTGTCGGCTGGATGGTTTTCGAGGTCGGCATGGACATTTCCGGACAGGGCCGTGCCAGCGCCAACGATGAGATAGCCACGGTCAACGGCAAGAAGATAACCGGTGATATGTTCTACTCCGCCGTTCGAAATGCCCAGGAACAACAACGGCAGGTCGGCAACATCATGTACACGCTGGACGCGCAACGCGATCTGGAGAACCAGGTACTCGAAAGCCTGGTGCAACAGTTCGTTATCCAGGATGAGGCCCGCCGCCGGCGCATTACGACCACCGACGATGAGATCAGGCGGGCAATGATGAATATGCCGCTGCCCGAGATGATACAGGTTCCGGAATTCCAGACCGACGGGCAGTTCGATCTCAGCAAGTACCAGCGCTACTTGCAGTCTCAAAGGCAATCTCCGTTCGCGATTGCCCTGCAGGAGCAGTATCGGGTTGAGCTACCCCAGCGCAAACTGATCGATAGACTCTCCGCCGACGTGTTCTTCTCTGACGGCAAGCTCTGGCGTCTCTACAGAGATCGATATGACTCTGTCTCCACGAAGGTCATGACGATTCTGCCGCAATCCACCTTCCGCGACGACGAGGTTGAGGTCACAGACGCAGAAGTAGAAGCTTACTACGAGTCTCACCGCGACGACTTCCAACAGCCCGCGAGAGCATAGCTGAGCGTCATCTCTGTCTCGCGAATCCCGGACCGAGCCGACACGGTGGCCGCGCTCGAGCGGGCCACGCGCGTGCGGACCGAACTCAGCAACGGTGCCGACTTTGCAGAACTGGCGGCCCGTGAGTCTGCCGATTCCGCAAGCCGTCAGCAGGGAGGAGACCTCGGTGAGGTACGCTTGGGCCAGCACGTAACGACCTTCGCCGACGCTGCAATGGCACTCAGGCCTGGAAGAATGTCCGACCCGGTGTTATCGGATTTCGGCTACCACATCATCCGTCTCGAATCGAAGAGTGACACTGGATATCACGCAAGTCACATCTTGATTCCGGTCGAACTGCACGGTGACCACCTCGACGAAGTCGAATCGCTAGGCGATTCACTCGACTTCCATGCCGCCGAACAAGAAGACCCCGCGATGCTCGACTCAACGGCCTCGATGTTGGACGTTCCTCTCGTGCAGGCCGAACCACTTACAATGGGCAACCGGTTTCGTCTTGGCAACTTTTTCATCCCGGATGTCGGCATCTGGGCTTTCGAGGCGTTCGCAGGTGAAACATCGAATGTGATTGAGACCGATCAGGCGTACTACGTGTTCCGACTCGATCGGCTGGAAGCGGAGCGCACACTTTCGCTGGACGAAGTGCTGGAAGATGCCACGTTTGGTGCTCGGGATCTCAAGAAATGGGAGATGGCCGAGCAGCTCGCCTCGCAGGTCGCCGAGGATCTGCTTGGAGGCATGCCGTTCGAGAACGCTGCCGTAACTCACGGATTGCGACCACTCACTCTAGAACCATTCACGCGTCTGACTCCAAACCCGGCACTAGCTAGTGAGCCAGAAGTGGTAGGCGTCGCATTCGGGCTGGATATTGGACAGGTGAGCGGCCCCATCCAGACTGAACGGGCGATCTTCTTCTTGGAGCCGACCGCCAAGACTGCAGCCGACAGTTCAGCCTTCATTCAAGAGCTCGATCAACTCAGGGACTACATCTTGCAGGATGCGCGGCAGCTGCGCGTGCAGCTGGTGCTCGCATCGCTCAGGGAATCCGCCGACTTCACGGACGGGCGGGAAGCTTTGCGCCTCGCACAGCGCGCTCAGATGCAGATGCCGGGAGCGAGCAACCCGCTCGGGTTCTGACGAAGGATAATTGGGAAGCACTTGACCCCGAGGAACTCCCTCGGGGTCTTTCTTTTCAGCTATAGCGGTTACGGTTGAGGAGAGGCCGGACTACTCTACTCACTCAACTTCTTCGGTTCGCCACCGTCATCAGGAACTGAGTCGAGGCGGCGCGGCGGGGGCGTGACCTCCACGTCATCCTCTATGCTGGTTTGTACTTCCTTCAGGCTCTTCTTGAACTCAATGATGCCCTTCCCCAATGAAGAACCCATTTCAGGCAACCGCTTTGCCCCAAAAACCAGAAGCAAAAGCACGCCTATTACAAGCATCTCTGTCATGCCGAGGTTAAAAGGCATGGGGACCTCGCTAGAAAAGGGACCGCGCCAACATGAAAGCCAGACCAATACCGACCAAACCGAGCAGTGACACACTGACCGCCATCGGCCCGATGGTGGCGCTGAATATAAGTAGATCAACGTGAAACGGTCCAATCGACGGCGTCACGGTCCAGGTGAAAAAGTCCGCCGCCGGGCCCTCGGGCAAGAATCTCTCCAGCAACGCGGACAGGAAGCCGCCAAGCACGAAACCCAATGACAGGACACCTACGTAAAATAACGGTCTCCTTGGTCCAATAGCCACCGGTTACCTGCTCCTCTCGACGCAATACGTGATGCTCGCCCTCAGTGCCTCGCGTGCGGCACACGGCGGGACCTTCTCGAGTTCCACCGCTGCACGGTGAGCCATGTCCAGGGCACGTTCGCGGGCGGCTGTGACACCGCCCCTACTGTCAACGATCTCTATAGCCTCGGAGATCGTGGAGTCATCCGGCGTTGGATTCGCCATGAGGGACTCCAGTATTTTCCTCTCGTCGGAACTCATATGCGGGACCGCCGCGATCAGCGGCAGCGTCACCTTGTGCTCGCGGAGATCTTGGCCAACGGGCTTACCTGTCATCTCTGCGGTGGCAGTGTAGGCGAGCATGT
>JBDGYW010000819.1:0-3658 GCA_039588935.1 Gemmatimonadota bacterium
GCCGGTGGTGGAGGAGGGGCTTGCTGGTGGAATCGACGTGCTGGATATCGGCTGCGGTACGGGGCACTCGACGAACGTGATGGCAAAGGCCTGGCCCAACAGTCGCTTCACCGGGTACGAGTTCCGGGATCAAGCACTCGACCGAGGGCGTGCACAGGCGGAGTCGCTCGGGCTGAGCAATGTGCGCTTCCTCAATCGCGACCTAGTCGAGATGGAGGAATCCACTGCCTACGATCTCGTGACCGCGTTCGACGTGATCCACGATCAGGCCGAGCCCCGGAAGGTGTTGCGGAACGTCGTCACGGCGCTCCGGCCGGGGGGCACCTTCCTCATGGTGGACATCAAGGCGTCGAGTCACGTACACGACAACGTCCAATACCCGATGGCCCCATTTCTCTACACGACCTCGACCATGCACTGCATGACCGTGTCGCTGGAGCAGGGAGGCGAGGGCCTAGGCTCGATGTGGGGCGAGCAGAAGGCGGTGGAGCTACTCGCTGAGGCGGGCTTCGAGGACGTAGCCGTGCACGAGGTTGAGGGAGACGTCTTCAACAGCTACTACATCGCCAATAGCCCCTGAACCGATCCGCGAGGACGCATTGAGGTTGAGCATCCTGGTCGTCGACGATCACGACGCTTTCGGTACGTCCCTGGGGCGCTTGGTGGCCGGCAGCACGCGGTGGAGGTGTTCCGTGAGGCCGAAGGGGTAGGGTCATAGCGTCCCCTTTTCATCAGCCCCCAACGCCGAAATCGGGTTCAGGGGTCGTTCTGCTTTTCATATAACCTCCTGAATCTGCAAGGCGATGATCTGAAGCAACTTGTGTGACCCGCTGTCGGACACGATCGCCCATCTTCCTCCATTCTTGTGTGCCAATAGTGTGCCAACTCGCGCGGACACCAGCGGCTGAATGTCCGACAGCCTTCTGACGCCGAATTCGTTACGCAAAGCCGCGCAGGCGCATTGTCCGGCCTGAGTGGCCTTCTGAATTCTGAGTGACACTGTGATGATCCCGATTTGAGAGACGTTGCGATCAGAGAAGGAGTCCCCTTTCTCAATAACCTACGCCACTCCGATCTGAGTCCGACGCGAGCGTCTTCGATTGGCTCACTCGATTCGGCGCGGCTGACAGCGGTAGGAGTCGAAGCCTCGACCTGAGCGTTGGTCATTACGCGATACTCGCAATCTGTTTCCTAACAGTAGCGCAGATGCTGATGAATGCAGCGATTTGACCACCGGGTCCAGTCGAATGCCCTAGAACTGCCCTAGAACGGACGTACAGAGATGAGAAAATCGTGCAAACGTAAGTGCCGAAGCTCCGCAGCTGCGAGGTGTGCTAAGTTACATGATTACACGATGTTAACTGCTGTCCATAACTTCCAATTCGTGGACGGTTTTCGACTACTTTCCGGACCGTCTGAGAACTCAAAATCCCGCGCGTATTCTGAACACCCACGGGATTCTTCCTTCGCGACAGGCCACACTCAGTCCAAGACGTGCTCGCCGTTCTTGGGAACGACGCCAGCGGCTTGATCGGACCCCTGCGCACCCTCCCAAAGGTCGGCTTTTCATCCCTCGACCCACAGTTACACCCACAGTCATCAAATGACGATGCTGCAACTCAATGGAATTGAAGAACTTGCGGTAGTAGATACGCGGATTCGGTATCCGCTTGTTATTGAGTTGATTCGGTCCAACCTAAACGACCGCCAGTTGACTATCGCCCGACACGGTGCTATTCGAGATGTGAAACGCGGTGGTGGCTCACGGCCCCGCCGCCAGAGAGAGGCAGTGTTTCGACTCCCGCACAGCCCATTCATGCAAGAGAGCAGAGGAGGTGAGACAAATGCGAGCTTCTATGAGTGATATGGAGAAGTCTATTGACGAAGGCGGCATTGTAGTTCGGGAGGCCGTCTGGGGCGACATGCACGTTTCCTTCGAGACCTTTCAAGAGGCGCTTGATACCGCGCCGCTCCACAAGGGACTACCGGACGACAGATGTCAGTGCCCCCACTGGGGCTATGTCCTGAAAGGACAGGCGAGAATCGTTTACGCCGACCACGAAGAGGTCATCCGGGCAGGCGACGCCTACTATCTTCCACCGGGCCACCACGTTGTCTACGAAGCAGGTACAGAATCAATCGAATTCAGTCCGAATGGTCCGTTCCAGAAGACCATGGAAGTCGCCCTCAGAAACTTCGAGGCAATGGAGTGATAGCCGTGCTCGGGGTTCCTGACCGTACCTGTGCAGCGTTCTTGCAACCCACTCCAAGGAGACGACGATGCGCCGTTTCGTTCTTGCAGCATTCGCACTCACCGTGCTGGCCGCGTGTCAGCCAGCCACAACTGAACTCACAGAGGAACAGAAGGCCGCGATTTCCGAAGAGCTCACCCAGCAATACGAGGGATTGTTGGCTTCGACGAGCCAACTCAGCCAAGAAGGCTTCATGGGGTACTTCCAGAACAGCCACGAAATTACGTTTGCAGCGAATGGCTCGTTCTACCGGTCCCATTCTGCCCTTGTAGACACAGTGGCGGCCCATTGGGCTCCTATTGCCAGCATGGAAGGGAATTGGGGCAACCTGAACATCCAAGTTCTGGCTCCCAACGTCGCAGTTGCGACGTCGGTGTTCAACTTCACGGCTACTGATAATGCTGGCGCTACCACTCATTTCACTGGCACATGGACTGCCGTGTGGGTTGAGCGGGAAGGGGCTTGGAAGATGGTTAACGTGGCTGAGACGTTTCCACCCGCAGAGACACCACCTGAAGAGGGATGAGGCGGTCTCCGACGTCAACCTAGCCGTTGCACCGCCCGGACCCGCGCCGGGCGGTGTTGTTTTCTCACTGTGGAACGTATAGTGGAACCTCGACACGAAACTGCTTGATTTCGCGTGTGCTACTCGTATTGGCTTGTACGGGGGACTGTACGAGTTGTGCGGTTTTGCGCTGAGTTGGCCCGATCTGGCCCGAGTCAGAACTGAATTCAAAGTCCGTTGCTCTACCAGTTGAGTTACCCGGTCGAGGGAACAAACATCACTTGGACTGGAGGGAGAAATTGTAGCGGTTTCTGTAGCGGTCTGTTCGTAATTATTCGTCTTGACGCTTCAGGGCAGGGGAGTGAGAGAGCCGCGCAAGTTGCTGTTTTGCTTGAGCTTGGACACGAATTGCAACGGATGCTTACGAATGCTCCGGAACCAAAACCATACTTAAAATCCCGTGGGGGCAACCCCGTGCGGGTTCGATTCCCGCCCTGGGCATCTTAAACAATACCAACCACTTACGGCACATTTCCATTGGCTGTCTACACACACTTTTCGCGGTCAACTATGCCCAATCTATGCCCAAATCGCTTGATTTTGGGGTAGGCTGGGGTTCATCTTCCTGGTTTGGACCTCCGGCCAGCGTGACCATCACCGTATATGGCACCGGGCCGATCGCGCCGGGTGTGTGGAACGGCACGACGGGTTCAGGGTTCTCGTTTGATTTCACGGTCGCTGCTGGCGCTGACTACGTCACTCAGGTTCAATATTTGTGGTCAGGTCTGTCGTGTGACGGAGTGACTTATGTTTCGGGGAGTACAACGTACTCGAGTGGCGCTGGTTGGCCCATTACGGGTCGTCAATTTACCGTTGACCCGCCGCCGGATTATCCCACGAT
>JBDGYW010000820.1:0-3751 GCA_039588935.1 Gemmatimonadota bacterium
CGATGCGGTCAAGACCGGGATGCTCTTCTCGGCCGGGATCGTGAAGTCCGTCGCCGACGCGATCCGCAGGCACCGCATGCCGAACCTGGTGGTCGATCCGGTGATGATCTCCAAAAGCGGGGCGAGGCTACTGCGCGATGATGCGGTCGACACATTGAAGACACAACTCCTGCCGCTGGCGACCGTCATCACGCCCAATCTACCCGAGGCCGCGGCGCTGACCGGTGTCCCGGTCGAAGATGAAGCGAGCGCCCTGGAGGCGGCGCGGCGGATTCGCGATCTCGGCCCCTCCTGCGTCGTGATCAAGGGCGGGCACGGCAGCGGAGCGGTGGTGGTCGATCTGTTCTTCGACGGCACGGTGGTCGAGCGACTGACGGGGGAACGGATCGCGACCTCGAGCACCCACGGCACCGGATGCACCCTGTCGGCGGCAATCACCGCCTTCCTGGCGCGCGGGCTGGCGCCGCTCGAAGCGGTGGCGCGGGCCAGGGAGTACCTGATCGCGGCGATCCCGGTCGATCATTTCCATACGCTGCGCCGGCGTAGCGGTGGGAAGCCCTGATCCTGGTTCGCCGGTGAGCAAGCTACCACTTGAACTCGTCTACTCACCACTTGACGGCCCCTCTTCCTAAGAGCACAAAGGCCTGCCGACATACTGTGATATGGCTACAGACCCTCATTTCCCAGCCCCGTCATGTCATTGTGCAGGACTGCCGAGTGTCCCCCTTCGCAGAATCGTAGACGTGCCAGGATTCTCTACACCGTGGCCGCGCCAACGGCAGATTCTCGCGATTTTTCAATGATATGGTAGTAATAGCTGAAGGGCTTACCGTAGTAGACAACTTGCCGCGGCTTTGATTTCGGGGCACGCTCGGGCTCGCCATGGGCCTTGAGGTTCGTTCTCAGCTTCCTCAGAAGGCGGCTTCGGCATGCGTCCAGGCGTTTCATCTGGATTCGCGAGTACTTGTTATCGTTCAAGAGCTGAAATCCGTTCACCCAACAGAGTTCATGCTGTGCTGTCCTATAGTTGTGCAGACGTACACGACCGACTGACATCTGTATCAGCCTATTCGCGACAGATTCTTGAATGGTCTTGTGGCTGGAGCGAGGTCGGCTCTTAATCGCCCTAAGAACCTGTTGCACGGTGTCATATTGCTTCTGCATCTCGTTCGCGAGAGAGCCCTTCCTCACACGCACATCGCCGTTGATGTTTACCTCATATCCTACGAACCCAACCCACGGTACAATCCCTCGCGGCCCCCATTTATATGGTTGCCTGGACTTGTGCGTCCAGTACGCTCGGTCGTATGTCACCACCGGTTTGGCTGGATGAACTAGTAGTTTCAGCTTCCTCAGCTCGTCCTGGTACAACCTCATATATTCTGCGCACTTCCCTTTGCGTGGATGAATGATGATCATGTCATCGCAATATCGCACGTACGTCAGGTTCTTGTCACCGCGTCTGGCAAGTGCCTTGTCGACCCGATCGAGGATTATGTTGGCCACTAGCCCTGACAATGCGGCACCTTGAGGCACTCCGATTCTTGTGTTACCCAAGGACCGGTAGAATCCATGATCCTTCAAGTCGCGTTCAACCCAGTTAAATCGACAGCCAAGCATGTGGTGATCAGCAAAGTAACCCACCTTGGGATCATTGAGGGGCAGAACGTTCCTGCGGAACGTATACGAGGCCAAATAAGCCATGAAAAGACGCACGGCTGACCCACTCACCGGTCGCTCTGGGTTCGCGCGATTGACCTTTGCAACGAGCTTCTTGAAAGCCCTCTTGATGACTGAATGGTTGACCGTGTCGTAAAATTTCTGGATGTCGCACTCCGCAACCCAAAAATCGGACCTCCTTCGTTTCTGCCTGATTGCAGCGACTCGAGCGAATGCATCATGATGAGTGGACTTGGGCCCCATTTCAGGCATCCGGAACGCAAATGAACATGGCTCGAAGTAGGCGTCGAAACGCTCTGACAGGTATCTGTTGGTAATGCAGATGGCGATCTGGGCCGCGAGGGGATACATGGCTATTGGACGACATTTCTCGTCCCCTCTCTTCTTACGGGATGGCACGATTTTCGGAGGGGGAAGAATTGGATTGGCCGCTGTTGCGTAGGCCCTGACGTTTGCGCAGAATTTCGCCAACTCCGGAATGAATGGGGCGCCTCCCCTTGTTTGATACCACCGAACGGTGCGCTTGAGCATTCGAACAGTCTTGTCCAGCGAATTCAGCGGCTGCCCTGTTCTTGTTCTTCTTGAGTTCGCATCCAGCTTCTTCCATTTGCGCCGTGGTGGAAGTATGGACATTAAGAGGCGCTCGTCCTCACTGACCACCTTCCAAGGCAGAGCAGCAGGATTCCCACTTACGTTGTAGATCAGCTGTCGACGGTTTCGCCGTTTGGCGAGCTTCGCCCGGGCTCTGCAAACATAGTGCAGAATATATTTGTCAGAGAAGTAATCTTCAAAGCTTAGCATGGCATCCCCGGAACGTGTGACAGAGAGCCAGTACCGGTTGCCAGACTCAATGAGTCGTGGCGTTAGATACCAAGCTCCAGACAAACTGACTATCCAAGCTCTTGTTAGCCAAGAACAAGTGAGCTAATACTTGAAGGACCACAAGTGCCCTCCCTTCAGTACTGGCCCCTGTCACACATGCTTTCCGCATCCAGATTCTCGCGCGTAATGACGCACTGTACCGAATGTTATGGCGCCTCGACTAGTCTCATAGCAGGACTCCAGAAGGCTTATGCTACCGTCCTCGTCATGGTCGTCTCCATCGAGTCGGCACAGGCGAAGGAAGTATTCTTTCCCGACGTCATAAGTGAATGTGCCCGCAATCGCGAATGCCACCCTTACCCAAGCATCGTAGTTGCCCGTGATGGACAGTTGACGCTTCTCGAGAAACTTGATGATTGACTGCATCTCAGCTCTATCGCGAGGCTTGTTCTTCCCTTCAGTTCGGTACAGCAAGTGCCCTCGGGAGGTTTCCGCCGTCGTTCGACCGTTTTCGGGGCGGAGTGAAGCAGCCCTTGCTCCGTGGGGCACAAATGAGTCGGGGATTCCGGAAATTGTGAAGCAAGCAATAGTATTGCGGATGTGCAATGAAGGGTCGCTTGACAGAAAACAGAGACGTGTGACGTCAGAGCCGGATTGATCGAGAGAGATCCCGTAGCTATCCTGGAAGTGTTTGGAAACTCGCACAAAAGCGGCGCGATGCTTGATCCTAACATCGAGATCTTCGTGATCTTTCGTAAAGGAGAGACCAACCAACCCCTTCAGTCCATTCCCGGAAGGTGACTTCCAGCATGCCAAAACATGGATGTCTTTACGGAGAGCTTGTCCTGCTATTGTGAGTTCATCATCGTTGATGTGGTCAATGTCAAGGACAAGGAGGGCACTATATTGTTTGAGCGCCTGACCCCGGCGCGTCCCTGAAAACGTCCCGCTGAAAGTCACACCAGGCAGCTGCTTCTTGTCCACACTGTACTGATCTTCCTCACCTCGGGAGAGTAGATTCCGGAGGTGATCAATTTGTCTCGCATGCTTGCCACCGCGAATGTCGTTGAGCACTGCCTGCACCGAGACCTCGATTAACGGTGGTGACCATACTGTCTTGTGATAGGAGACCTGCTTAGTTAGCAGCTCTTCAGTAGAGTTCATCACCTAATTCCCTAGAACGAACGTCTGCCAGCCATCCCGGAGGGGTGCTGGCACTCTAATTACATAGTTCGATTTCAACACAAGT
>JBDGYW010000821.1:0-3383 GCA_039588935.1 Gemmatimonadota bacterium
GTCCCGCGGTGGCATTGTTGTGGATCCAGAATTCGTAACCGCCTTCTCCGAAAACGGCCCATCCCCAGTCATCCTCGCGCTCGCCTTCGTCCTGGGCCTCGTCTTCGAACACCTCTTTAGCACCGGTGCCGACCCAACCGAGCCCCGCGCCCGCGCGGAGGAAAATCCCGCCAGAGGCACCGCGCTGGTTGCCGGGAAAGACGGCAAAGGCAATGGAGAAGTTTTGCATGGTGCGGCGCCACTTGTCCGGGATTGTGGTGTCGGCCTCAACGTTTCCGAACTCCGTCAGCCACGCCTCGTACGACAGGCCGACCTGGAAGTGTTCTCCCAGCATCCGGCCGAAGTGGATCTCCGGCGTCACACCGCGTTTGTAGGTACTGGTCTTTCCGTCGCGTTCGTAGAAGAAGGTCTCCGGGACGTTCTCGAACTCGCCTGTTCCAATGCCGAGGCCCACACCGACGGTCCAATTGGGACGGGGCTGGTATCGTATCGCGTCCGCGGGCGCCACCTGCAGCGCACACAGCACGACCGTCAGGCCGAGCCATATCCATGTCGAGCGAGTTGAGAACATATTGAAGTGAGTCCGGAAGTTACTCTCCGGGCCACCGGTTGACGACCGAAAAATTTTTATGCCAACCGGCGTTCTTGCCCATGTTTACAACACCAACCGGCGGGTCGTCAAGTCATTTGGGGTCGTTCACCGGAGCCCGGCCGGAGGCGTTCGCGTGCTATAATGAGGAGCTGGGGCGACTGTGAGGTCGCCCCAGCTTGCCAAAGAGGGAACTGCCGGTTTCGCTCCGCGTCCGATTGATCTGCGGTATCGCGGACTACGACTGAAAAATCTGCATCAGCAGCTGCTGCTTTTCCGCCGTCGCCGCGTTGAGTCCCTCCGCCACCTCGGCAGAGATCTGGTCGACGACGGTACGCAGCGGCCGTTTGTCCGCCGGCATCTCGATCAGCTCCGCAATCGCCTCTGCGACGGCGTTCGGATCGGGGGCGTTGTCGCCGGATAGCATTTCGCCCATACCTGCGAACATCTGTTCGGGCGCTTTCGCCAACTCACCCAGGGCGGTGGCGCGCTCGCCGTCGCTACCCCATACGACGTTCTCGTGGAAATCGGTTCCGAAGGCGCCCGGCTCGACGATCACCGAACCGATGCCGAGAGGCGCGTATTCGTAGTGCAGCGATTCCGCGTAGGCTTCCAGCGCGAACTTGGACGGACAGTACGGCCCGAGGAACGGGAACAACAAGCGGCCGATGACGCTGGTCACGTGAATCAGCAGTCCGGAGTTCCGCTCGCGCATGTGCGGCAGCACGGAACGGTTGACGCGGTGAACGCCGAAGTAGTTGACGTCGAACACCTGTTGATGCTGTTCGGTGGTGAACGTTTCCGTCACGCCCGCTCCGCCGATACCGGCATTGTTGACGACCACGTCGATGTGGCCTGCGGTTTCAATAATCGATCTTATCGCGACGTCGACGGAGCTCTGGTCGGTAACATCCAGTTCTACCACTTCGAGTGCGTAGCCTTTGTCGGCCGCCCAGTCGCGAAACGCTCTGGCCTTGTTTTCATTTTTCTGTTTAAGCCTCGCATCGTGGCGAAAACTCGGTGTCCCTTCTCCGCCAGCAACCGGGTCGTCAGTTCTCCGAAGCCGCTGCTGCTTCCCGTGATTAGTACATTGAGCTTGTTCATTTGGGGCTCCTTCTGTTTTCCTATACAACAGGCAAAACGACCTGTAAGTCACGCAATAACAATATCTTGAGCGCGTCGCTAATATAGGCACCTGCGGCGGTTCGCGCAAAAAATATCCCACGTCAAGACGACGCGGGATCTTGTTCGATCACCCGTGGTCCCGATAACCTGCGTTCAAAGAAAAAGGGCGAGTCTCATTCCGGCGTCGACGGCCTTCATCGTTTCCTCGGGGAGCCGGCCGGCGCGGTGGGTCAGGTAGGTTTTGTCCAAGGTTACGATTTGTGAGACGTTCACGACCGACGGCTTGGGCAATCCGCTCAACTGGCGATCCAGCGCGACATTTCCAGGCGCTCGCGCCAGTTTCAGGTTCGACGTCACCGCCACCCCCAGAACCGTTCGGATTCGACTCCGGTTGAACGCGTCGGACTGAACGATCAACACCGGTCTGCGGTGGCCGGGTTCGGAGCCACGCGGCATGGGAAGCGTCGCCCACCAGATCTCCCCGCGTTCTACTACCACTCGTCCTCCGGCAGAGACGCGTTTTGCAGGAACTCGACCGTGGGATCGAGTCGCGAGCCGTCCGGGTCATCTCCGTAGACGTCATCGAGCGTTTCGCGGACGAGGTCGTTTCCGTGGACCACGACAAACCGCTTGACGGCCCGTTGATAGAGCTCGCTTCGGGAGATCCCGAGACGTTTCGCGAGCTGATCCGCAGCTTCGAACAACGCGTCGGGTATCGATATGGCTGTCTTCATACCAATAGTATAACCCACGTTATACCATTTGTCAATCGATCGATAGTATCGTAACCTGCTACTTAAGAACAGACTATCCCCTCATCTCGTATTCGCAAATGTCGTGAAAAATTTCCCGATTTCCTATTGACAATATTCGGATATCCGGATATCCTACTGAGGAGACTTTTTATGAGCTTTAATAAGGAGCGAAAGCACCGTGATCACACGCACCAATCCAATCGATTTGACAGACCCGGAAATGGCGGCCCAACGCGCCGGGATACTGAGAGCGCTCGGTAATCCGGTGAGACTGCGAATCGTCGCCTGCCTCGTCGGTTCCGGCGAGCAGGCGGTGGGAGCGTTGCGCGACACTCTCCAGCTCCCTCAGTCTTCGATCTCACGACAGCTGTCATGGCTCCGTTTGCACGAACTGGTGACGGTCCGTCGGGATGGCGGATTCAGTTACTACTCCGTCGCCATTCCCCAGCTGGCGGTGTTGTTGGGATGCCTCGAGCAGTGTTGTACCGAACAACCGGCCGAGGATCATGAAAGTCCAGGAGATGTTAACTAATGGGAACACTGTCGAGACGTGATTTTATCAAGATCGGCGGTACGGTGGCGGCCGGTACCGCCGTCGGATCGGGGCTCGTCACCGATTGGTGGGGCTTCGACAAACCGTTGGTCCACGATCCGATGACCGAAGGCGACCGCGTCGTCCCTACCTTTTGCGAAATCTGCTTTTGGAAGTGCGGCGTTCTCGCGCACGTCAAGGACGGCCGGGTCACCAAGATCACCGGCAATCCGGACCATCCCCTCTCGCGCGGCCGCCTGTGCCCGCGCGGCACCGGCGGTATGGGACTCCTCTACGATCCCGACCGGCTGAAAAAGCCGTTGATCCGGGTGGAAAAACGCGGCTCGCAGGCTTTCGAAGAGGTTAGTTGGGACAAAGCCCT
>JBDGYW010000822.1:0-3371 GCA_039588935.1 Gemmatimonadota bacterium
CGAATGATACGGCCAGGGACGTTGCCATCCCGGCGAATACTGCGTCTGCAGCGGCTTCGACAGCGGCCAGGTAGGTCGCGTCGTCACCATACGCAGCAGCGAAGTCCGCAGCGGAGGCCGTGTACGTTGGCAGGGTTACTACCAGCGGGGCGACCTTCGGAGCCGGAACGAGGGCGTTCAGCGCGGGGCTGACGGTACCCAGGTCGGCCCAGGTGTTATTCGTGGCTTCCATGGCCAGCACGGTGCGGCTCGTCCAAGGGGCGACCACGCAGACCTTGCGGTGGTAGAAGTCACGTACTGTGATCGAACCGGCAGCGTTCGCCGCGATCCGAATGTTGTGCAACGGAGGTACTGCTGTCCCGGTACCAGCCGCCACGATCTTCGGCAGCGTGATGTACGTCGGGGTCGAACGGGCGCTCGTGACGGTCCTCTCGGAGTCGTCTACGACCTGCCAGGTCTGGTTGTCGGCCAGCGCGAGGGAATCCGTACCCTCGGTCTGATCAACACCAGCTATGATGCCCATGGCACCCAGCGCAGCGATGATCGCGTTGACCTTCACCTCGACCTCACCGAACGACGTGGCCAGAAGGGCCTCGCTCGCTGCGGAGTTGGCGTCCAGCGCGGTGTTGAGGCTCGACTCCTGCGTGGCTTCCACGTAGGTGGCGGGCATCGTGACGGCGGATGCAGCAATGGTACCATCGGTGACCGCGAGGTCCGCGATGGTGACCAACTCGGTCCCGACCTTCTGAGGATCGAGCACTTCCCACTGCCTACGCAAGCTCGCGTGGCCAGTGGCGCGGGCTCTGAAGCCCACCTGTTGGAACGGCTTGACGATGGTTACTCTGTTGCCGAGCGCGTCCACTACTTCGACGGGGCCCTCACCGTTGGCGAACACAGTCACGACGTGACCATAGTCCACTGCGGCACCGGCTCCACCGGATACGACTGACGGGAGCGAGCACCAAACCATGTAGTTCAGTGCGGAGGTTACGACCTGCTCCGTCTGTGTGATTGCCTCACCTTGACCGGCGAGGGCTCTGCTCTGTGCCATTATGTCCTCGCTAGGTTAGGCAGTGATGTTCTGTGATGTGAGCGTCGCCAAGATGGCGTTCACTGTGGTCTCGACCTCGCCAAACGCTACGGCGCTCTCGGTCTCAACCTCGGCACCCATGGTGTCGATGATGCCGTCGATGCAGGTTTCTACATCGCCCTGGGTGTACGTGTTTGTACTGGACAGCGTGCCGGACGCAGCAGTAGCCGCGTAGTCCGTGCAAGCCAGATCAGCCACCGTTGACTCCGGTGTTTGCGCCTTCACGTCGAGAAGGTTGCTGTCCACGATGTAGCCTGAGATCGTGGTAGCGTGGTCATCGACCAGCGCAGTCTTGCGCAGCCACAGCGAGCTGTAGGGCTGCATGATTGTGATTCTCCGTCCGATGGAATCGCAAATCTCTAGCCTTGCGTCTCCGTCGTTCGTGAATCTGTGCTCCACGAGCGCAGTCTGTGACAGCGGCATGAAGCACCTGATGTCGCCTAGAGCACCATCATACGTGACGAGCGCGTTGGTCGTCAGGATGACTGTGTTATCAGCGACTAGGGCTTTGGTTGCCATGGGTTTTACCTCCCTGGCTTTGAGTAAGACTTCTTGCGGAACTTCCTTGACAAGCGCGGCTCGCGCTACCGCACTCGCATGAACTCATACTACGGGAATCGAACCCGTGACCCTTCGCTTAACAGGCGAAAGCTCTACCACTGAGCTAAGCATGAGATGACCCCCTAGCGAGTAGGGGGGAACAGCAATCGAGCAACCAGGGCAAGCAAGCAGGCCCTAGCGTGCTGCACATGAACGGTCATCCCAGGGATGCGCACGTTCACATGGGGGTTCATGAGCACCCAATCGGGTGCTACAAATCGGAACCCGAGGCACCGAACTAGCCGGTGGGCTCTTCGTCCGCATTTCTTGCAGGGCATCGATCCTCCTCTGGGTAGTTGTTCCAGTCGAGGTCAACGTAGTTCCTCTTGTAGCGAGCCAGCTCTTCGGGGCTCTGCCCTCTAGCGTGGTCGCCTTTCCCTGCATCGGAGGTGCGTGCGAAACCGTCCTCAGTCACATTCCATCTCCGTTTCTTCTTCTTGTAGGGCAACCCGAACTCCGCTGCGAGCCTCTCAGGGTCCCGCAGGGGGGAGTTGGGGTTCTGAATGTGGTCACCTGTGGCAGCCATGGCTACTCTACCGGCTGCGGGCCTTGCTTCTCGGGCACCTTGTAGGTGATCGTCTTCTTGTCTGGGTCGACCTCGAAGCCCTTAAGCTCTGGGGCGATGTCGGCCTGTTCAGCCTGCATCTCGATCCACATCTGGAACTTCCCTGCCGCCACATTGAAGGCGTCCTGTGCTTCTTTGACAGCCTTGTTCAGCTCGATCAGGTTGCTCCACTGTCGGTCGTTCAGCTTGACACTGTTGTTCTTAGCTGGCATTCGTGCGCTCCTCTGCTCTCTTGGTTTTCAGCCACGCCAGCACCTTGGTTGCTACTGCTTGAATCTGGTTGCGAGTTGTGGCTGGTAGTTTGGAGACATTGAGATGCTTGTGCTTCTTCACATACTCTGTGATCTCCCCGTCTACGTGTGGTATCCTGCCGGACACCACTATGCTCTGTACTTCATTGGTCTCTGGGTGAATGCTCCACGTCAGAGAAACCAGTTGTGGGTCTGCCATTGTGCCTCCTATGCGAAGCAGCTGTAGTCTGTATCAGTCTCGACCGTACCATACGTGGTCGGACCTGAACAGGCGTTGGTTTCGTCGGTATCGTCCAGTGGTATCACCCACGCACGTATCCTGTGGTACACGGTCGCAGTGCCATTGCCCTGGTCATCGGTTCCGATGGTTCCATCATCGCGGGTCACAGTGACCTGCGTATCCCCTTCGGACCCGTAGTTCCCGAATGCGGCCCAGTTGTCGCCTGCTGCGTTGGTCGCATGTTCCACGTACAGCTCCTGGCGGGCCGTTAGGCCGGACCCGCTCAGGTTGATGTAGTACTCGACCTGCCATCCCCCACCAGCGCATGTGGTGATCGTCTCACCCTTCTTGGTGATGGAGGATATTGCCGGGGCGTTCTGGCATGGAGGCAGATTCCCCAGCATCCCTTTCATTATCCCTTGCGATAGCGGCATGGCTTACACCGGGGTTACCAGCACTTCGCCCCACGCAATGATGGTCGATCCTACGACCCATAGCGTGACGAACACGGTGCTGTCCTGTGCAAGTGACGCGGTATCGGGCGCACCTGCTCCACCCCATATCGTGATGCCTGACCATGTGATTGTGCGGGCACCGTTCTTCGCCCACACCGCAAGGTTATACACGCCTCCAGAGACATCGTTG
>JBDGYW010000823.1:0-3370 GCA_039588935.1 Gemmatimonadota bacterium
TTCAATCGTGTTGCCTGGCACCGGGGACAATACACGCTGGAGTACATATACAGCCTACCATTCTGGTGGAAGATTCTTGCTCCGGCTGTAGGCGGCTTGATCGTAGGGCTGATCACATATCGGTTTGCCAGGGAAGCGAAGGGACACGGTGTACCCGAAGTGATGGAGGCGGTAGCTCTACGAGGCGGTAGGATCCGGCCTCGTGTCGTGATCGCCAAGATGTTCGCTTCTGGAGTCAGTATCGCATCTGGGGGGTCGGTTGGTCGGGAGGGTCCAATTGTCCAGATCGGCTCGGCCTTGGGCTCAACGGTCGGTCAGTTTCTGAAGATTGACCAACAACGCCTCAGGACTCTCGTGGGTTGTGGGGCCGCCGCTGGGATTGCCGGCACGTTCAACGCTCCGGTTGCAGGTGCTTTGTTCGCTGTGGAGATCATTCTCGGCGATTTTGGAGTCGCACAGTTCTCGCCGATAGTCATCTCCTCAGTCGCAGCTACGGTAGTCAGCCACAGGTACCTCGGCGATTTCCCGGCATTTGAGGTTCCCCCCTATAGTCTCGTGCACGCGAACGAACTGTTTGCCTACGCCATACTTGGTATTCTGGCAGGACTCGTTGCGCTTGCGTTCATCAGGGCTCTGTATGCAACTGAGGATCTTTTCGACAAGATTCCTTGGCACCCATCATGGAAAGGGATGGCCGGCGGCGCTTTGGTCGGGATCATCGGTATTTGGTTCCCCCATGTATTCGGTGTTGGATACGAAGCCATCAATGAAGCGCTGAATGGCACGATGTTGTGGTACTTCATGCTTCTCCTGGTTGCCTTCAAGATCTTGGCTGTATCTGTAACGATCGGGTCTGGTGGTTCTGGAGGGATCTTTGCGCCCTCCCTCTTCATTGGAGCAATGCTGGGTGGTGGTGTCGGAACAGTGGTGAATCTGCTTTGGCCTGCGAGCACCGCTGGACCGGGTGCATACGCACTGGTAGGTATGGGGGCTCTCGTGGCAGCAGGGACCCACGCTCCCATTACCGCCATTTTGATCATCTTCGAGTTGACTGGTGAGTACAATATCATCTTGCCGTTGATGATCAGCTGCATCATCGCGACTCTGTTGGCCACCCGATTGCAGACGTCGTCGATATATACCCTGAAGCTGCTCCGTCGTGGTATCGACATCCACAAGGGGAGGGCGGTGAATGTCCTGGAGGCGGTATCGGTCCGCGAGGTTGTGCGAACCGACATGGTGACGGTAAGCCCCGAAGACAGACTCGGTTTATTGGTGACTCAGTTCATAGGGCATTCGGGCACGACCTTGTTTGTGACCGACGAAAACGACCGCCTTCATGGCGTAATCACCGCCGATCAGATCAGGCCGCTCCTGAACGACGCGTCGGCGCTCGATGCGCTAGTGATCGCGCAGGACGTAATGGTTGAGGGAGACTTCCCAACAGTCTCAGCTAGTGCTTCTCTGGCCGAGGTCATGAGGCACCTCGGGCATTACCGGGGAGAGGTACCGGTTCTCGAAGGTGAGCGGCTGGTTGGGGTTATCTGGCCGAAAGATGTGATTGAGCGGTACAACACTGAGATCTTCAAGCGTGACATGGCGCGCAGCATGGTGGCAGCTGTGAGTCAGGAGCGCACCGTCGAGGCTGTGCCGGCGGCTGAAGATACTGTTGTTGCCGAGATCCCCGTGCCGCTGTTGTTCGTTGGTCGCACGATCAAGGGCCTGAATATTCGCCAGAGCTTCGGCGTGAGCGTCTTGATGATCAAACAGTCATCACCTGACGGAGCAGAACGACTCGAGACTGCACCGGATGCCGGGTACGCTTTCAAGCAAGATGACGTGATGCTTGTGATGGGACCCAGTGAGAAGCTTCGGTATCTCCGAACGGGGATACCGCTATCCGGATCTGCCATCGAGCCAAACCGTACCTGACGTTCTCCATTCGGTAACTCCTCGCGTCAACCACGATGCCGCTGTCGCTTGTCGTGGAGGTCGTTCGAAACTGCAATGATGTGGACCTTCTCTTGGGAAACAGAATGAAGGAGAACTCCGGGTCGGGTGGCGAAAAAATGGGTGGTGCAAGTGAGCGGAAGGAGGAGACGTGAGCGTGAGCGAGACGGCACAATCTGAAGTCGGAGCAATTCGACGCCTGGTATTGAAGCGTCCAGGGGAAGCGTTTCAGTCGAACGAGTTCATCAATGATCAATGGAAGGATCTCAACTACGAGGGTCCTCCCGATCTCGCGCATGCCGTGAACGAGCATGAAGATTTCGTAGAGTTGCTCCGGGAGTTCGGGATCGGAATTCACTACTTGCCGAGTTCACCAGGCACCGGCCTCGACTCGATCTACGTTCGTGATGCCGCAATCGTGAGTGACAAAGGCGCGATCCTCTGCAATATGGGAAAGACTGCGCGGAGCGGCGAACCAGCGGCGCAGGAATGCGCGTTCCGCGAGCTGGGTATACCGATAATCGGATCTGTCTCAGGCGCCGGATCGATCGAGGGTGGAGATGTCGCGTGGATCGACGAGCGGACGCTCGCTGTGGGTCGAGGATACCGGACGAACGACGAGGGTATTAATCAGCTGCGGGCTTTCTTGGGTGACACAATCGACGAATTACTCGTGGTGCCGCTCCCACATTGGCGTGGGCCGACCGACGTGTTTCACCTGATGTCGATCTTGAGTCCGATCGACGCCGACCTCGCGCTCGTGTATTCACCGCTCATGCCGGTCCCATTCAGAGAGGCATTGCTCGATCGTGGCATCGAGTTGGTCGAGGTGCCCGATGCTGAGTTCGTCACCATGGGGATCAATGTCTTAGCGGTTGCTCCACGGGTTTGTGTGATGTTGGCGGGGAATCCTGAGACGAGAATCCGACTCGAGAGTCATGGAGTGCGGGTACTCGAGTTCGTGGGAGAGGAGATCTGCGCAAAGGGTGCGGGTGGCCCCACCTGCCTTACGCGCCCGATTGAGCGGATGCGCTGATAGGGCGGTGACCCGCCGCCGGAGTTCTGACCGCTGTGCTTCACCAACCCGCCCCGTGCGCTTGAAAAAGGGGCACAGCATCGCTGTACCCCTCTAGTATTTTCGACGTCCGGGCTTCACTGGCCCGCAACTTCACTCGCCTACGGCTTTCTCCTTCCGCCGGTGGAAGCCGGTTTCCGTGTTCGGCTCGATGACGACGTAGCTCTCGAACCGCTGCTCCTCACCGGCGTACTACGCGAAGTACTCGGACGGCTGGACCGCACCGGCGTGCTACGCGATGTGCTCGGACGGCTGGACCGCACCGGCGTGCTACGCGATGTGCTCGGACGGCTGGACCGCACCGGCGTGCTACGCGATGTGCTCGGACGGCTGGACCGCACCGGC
>JBDGYW010000823.1:3412-4035 GCA_039588935.1 Gemmatimonadota bacterium
GGCTGGACCGCACCGGCGTGCTACGCGATGTGCTCGGACGGCTGGACCGCACCGGCGTGCTACGCGATGTGCTCGGACGGCTGGACCGCACCGGTGCGCTACGCGTGGTTACCGAGCGGCTTGTCGTCGAGCGGGTCGGTATTGCCCGGCGAGTCGTAGTCGTGCTACGAGTTGGAGTGGCTTGGCGAGTTGGCGTTGCGCGACGAGTCGTCGACGTCACACGTGTGGGCGAGGCCCGCCGAGTTGTCGTAGTCTGGCCCGCGGTACGACGTGACGGCTGTTGCGCGGTTGCATTGACCGTGCGCCGTGTTGCCTCGGTTGTCCTGCGGGCAGTTGCCGTCGCGGTCCGCGCTGTGGGTGTCGTCCTCGGGCTGTCGACAGTACGGCGCCCGCCACTTGCTGTCACACGCGTCGGAGTCTGCCGCTGGTTGCGGTTGGCTGGTGCCAAGCGTCTGGCACTCGCCGATGCGGTATTTGCCGCCGACGCGCGCCTCACGGAGGAACCGATTGCACCAGCATATACGCGTCTGCCACGGCTGGTGCTGTTCGACGGTCGCACCCGGGTCCGCGACGTGCTCCGCAGTCTATTGTCACCGTACACTACGACAGTGGGATTGCGATAG
>JBDGYW010000824.1:0-3369 GCA_039588935.1 Gemmatimonadota bacterium
GGCCTCCTTGAAGGGGCGTTTCTTCAGGGGCCCTTCTCCTTGCAGGGGGAGTACGTCGTAGCCGGAGTGAAGCGGCCGGATGGACCGAAATCTGTTTTTTATGCCTTCTATGTCTTCGGGAGTTACGCTCTGACCGGCGAGATGCGGCAATATCAAAAACATCTTGGGACGATACGCCGCATTCGGCCGAAGCGTGAGCTCCGGGACGGCTCGGGCGGCCTTGGCGCTTTCGAGATCGCCCTTCGGTTCTCTCGCATCGATTTGAACGATCAGGACATCACCGGTGGAGTGCTCAACGATCTATCCTTCGCGTTCAATTGGTACCCCACCCGTCCCACGAGGGCGTCATTCAACGTGATACGCGCCAAGCGGCAAGCCTGGGAGCCGGTGTGGATTTTTCAAGCTCGTTTTCAACTAGCCTATTGACAACACAAAAGAACGACGGGCCATTCTCGATGGTCAGCGGGGTCGTAGGCCGTATCACCGGAGGCCACGACACCGCCGATCTCCGCGCCGCGCAAACTCAGCTGTCTCAGATCGACCCGCCGACCGACGACTGGACGCGAACGCTGCGCGAACGTTCAGCGCCTCGAATCGAACACCCGCAGTCTCAGATGGAACGCGTGTCCATCTTCCCTTGAACAGTACGGATACGGCACACTCCGAGCGAAACGGGTCGTCGCCCGCGAGTTTTCGCCATGTCGGAGAAAAATGAGTTTCTGCCTACCAACCGCGCCTTTGTCATCCAGCTGCGAGCGAGCTCCGAGGCATCCGAGCTCGGCCGCCGGGGACGCATCGAGCATCTCACTTCCGGCCAGGCGACGTGCTTCGCCGACGAAGACGAGCTCTGGGCCTTCGTCGACCGCGTTCTGACAACGGAGTGTTCCATACAGAGCGAGCCAGAAGGATAGGGAGGAGATTGGGTATGAAAATTCCCGAGGTTATCTAAGACATAAGAGAAACTAAACACTCGACGTAAGTCGCAAGGGACAATACTAATGTCCGGCCGCGACACCGTCGTCGATTTCAAAAGGAGAAACGCTATGTTTGGAAAAACAGGATTGCTTGCGGTTTTGTTGCTGGTACTCACGCCCTCGGCATGGGCACAAGATTACAGAGTGGAGTTCTCCGGATTCTTGGGCTACACCTTTAGCGAGGGATTCAACATCGATCCGATCGTTTTTCGCGGAGAAGCCTACGACAAAGTCAATCCCACCAGCGCGCTTTCTTACGGTTTCACGTTCGACGTCCTGGTTACCGAGAACATGGCGGTCGGATTTCTGTTCGACCAGCAGCGCAGCGTACTCGAAGCCTCGGGCACAAACAGAGTCGAGTTCACCGACATGAACGTCAACAACTACCACGCCATATTCACCTATAACTTCGGAGACGAGGACAGCACGGTGAGGCCTTTTATTCTAGGCGGATTGGGAGCGACCCAGTACCAACCATCCGATATCGAGGGTAATGCCGTCGAAAGCTCGACGCGCTTCTCGAGCACTTGGGCGGGCGGCGTCAAGGCCTACCCGGGTCGGAACGTTGGATTCAAAGCAATGGCACGGTGGACCCCCACCTATATCAAGTCCGATCCGGCCGGGATTTGGTGTAGTCCCTATTGGTTTTGGGGCTGCTATCAGCTCGTGGATACCGACTACTCCAATCAGCTCGAGTTGTCCGCCGGCGTTACGTTCCGGTTCTAGACACTGAGACTCGAGGAGGCAAACACTTGGCAGGATTGGGATCAATGGATTTGGACGGATCGGCAGAAATATTCTTCGGGCGGCGTTGCCCGACGAGGATCTCGAGTTCGTCGCGGTCAACAACATCACCGATGCCAACACGCTGGCCCATCTTTTCAAGTACGATGGCGCACGACCTTCGTAGCTAAGTGGTTCAACCCAAAGAACGTCTGCGGCGGTTGTCGAGCGTGATGGCGGAGTAACACGCCCGAGCGGCTTTGAGCCGTCACTCCTCGACCGGCGAGGGCCCATAGAGCACGACCAAGTCCGGCTGCTCGGTGCAATACCAGTGCACCCGAATGTAGGCGTGTTGAAACAGCGCCACGGCGAGCGCGGCGCGTGACGCGCAGATCAGGGCGATGCCCCAGAGGCCGAGGAACACGAACGTATACATCGCGTTCGTGCTGCATTGGAACGCTCCCTCCCGAACCATCGGCATCGTCCGGTAGCGCTCGAAGAAATGATCGCCCCCGAGCGCCCGCGCGAAGCCGAAGTACTTGCCCACCGAGTGCATGGCCCAGACGGCGGGCAGTAGAAGGAGCGTGCCGAGCGGGACGCCTATAACGGCGGGGATACCGAGCGAGCCCGCGTCCGCGACGCCGAGCGCGATGACCAGCAGAGGGCGCGCGATCAGCAGCGGGAAAAAGAACACGCCCCAGAGGACGAATCCCATATCCCCGAACACGCGTGTAAGCAGCGAGTGGCACAGCTGAGCACGCCACAGCAGAGCGACCGCCACCTGCTGGATCACCGGGACCGCGAGAGCGGCAACGAACCAGCGCGAGTCCGACACCCCGAGCCAGCTCCCGTCGCCGAGGCTCGGCCCCGCCAGCGCCCACGCGCCTGGGAGCAGCGCTGCAAGCAGTAGCATGTGGGGAAACTGGCCGTGCCACATGTGGCCGGCGGGAACGGCTATCGTCAGTGGATCGGAGCTCTGTCCCACGCTAGACGTCCCGAAACGTCATGCCTTATTCCATTTCTTTAACTACGGTGATGAAGAGCTTCTCTGGTTCTGCCACGCAGGTGCGGTTGAGCTTTTTGGCGAATTCCTCGAGATGACTGGCTCCAATGGGAGGGCTGTTTTCGTCAATTCCCTTTAGTGCACTGTAATAACCCCAAGCCCACACGAGTCGCACATCGGTTCGACCGTCCATGAGCTCCACCAATTCGACATGCTCAGCACAAGTATATTTCGCTAGGTGCAGGCGCCTTTCTGGATCACTCAGATCCTGATCACTCACAACCTGAGCCAACAAAGATCCTGCTATTGTGGTGGCTAATAAGACGACTACCAATTTCTTCATGAGAGTCACCTCTCCTTCTTTAACGTAGGCTCATTGAACGGCAAATCGACCGTCGTTGGATTATGATCGGAAAGAGAGTAAGAGTAAGCACGATTGATGTTTCTCAGGGTCCTGCCGTAGTGAGGGGCAAACCGGTAACTGCCTTCCTTGTCTTTGGGTTCCTCCAGGTAAGATTTGACGAAGATCCAATCCAACTTGTGTTTACCCAGGTTGGACAGGGTGTACGTCCATTCGTAGGTGCAGACGAATCCTTTGTATTCCCTCTCGTTGGAATTTGCCAGGACTCCCGTTCTGTTGACTGAGCCTTGGGCATCTCCTCGATAATC
>JBDGYW010000825.1:0-4274 GCA_039588935.1 Gemmatimonadota bacterium
ATACGAGATTGTTATCAGCACGTCTGCCAAGGAACTGGCGTATTCCTTTGAACACTCCAAAAGGACCCAGATCGAGGGCGATCAACTGCGCCACTCGATAGGTGGCAAGAATCGAGAGTGCGAGTTCACTCCAGAAGGGCATTTTTCACATCCTGCACCGTGATGCGCCCACCCCGACCCGACCCCACCACCGTCGTCAGATCCAACCCTCGCGCCTCCGCCAACTGCAACGCTCTGTCCGTAGCCTCGATCTCAACACCGATTGCATCCTGCACCTTAGCAATCTCCTCTTCCTTGATTCCGAGATCGACCGGCTTTGGAGCAGGTTTGGGAGCAACGTAGACCGAGAACAACGCTCGTTTGTGCTTGAGTAAGTTCAGCATCGCCTCAGCGTCGTCAACGTGGACGTACTTCACCTTGTCCTTCGGGTTGTTGCCGAACTTGTACACGGTGCCGGTAGCAGGTCCGTAGAAGTTGGTGGACCCCACGTTACCGCCCACGTACTCCAACAGCTTCAAGCCCTGTTCCTCGCGATTTGTTAGCGGATTAGGCATTCCGGCCATTGTCATCCTCCCTGGATTCCTTCTCCCGAGATTGGGATTTGTTTTCCTACGATTTCCCCCGCAACATCCCACTGGTCTTTCTCCTTCATATAAGTTCGGGTACAATGACCCTAATTGTGACAGCCACCGCTCTCTCCACTCTCTGCCCATCGTACGCACCGAGCGGTTGTTCCCCTCTCGGCGGCAGAGATTCCCGGATAACCCCGGCATCTTGTGGCCGCAGATCCCCTTGACGCCCAGAGCGATGTTGAACGCCCAATCCTCTCGCCCGTAGACCATTCTCTCTGGATACCCACCGGCCTCGACCCACGACTCCCGGTAGTACATAATCCCTGCGGGCATCGGGTTGCGGTACAGCATATCGTCAAAGTCGTACTCCCGCATTTTGAGCACCTTGAGCCGCATCCCCTGTTTGAAGGTCTGGATGTCGCCATAGATCGCCTTGTGCGGATTGGAGTGAGCGTGCCGGTACTGTTTACCCAGACACCAGGACTCCCGCATATCGTCAGCAGACAAGATGTGGATGAAGCGCCCGTACGACGCCTCCACCCCGGCGTTCAACGCTCCCGGTGTGCCGCGATTGTGATCCAACATCACGACCCGGATTCCCTTCCAGTGATCCTCGTACGATCTCACGATCTCGCGTGTCTCACCATCGGTACTGGCGTCATCCACGATCACAATCTCAAAGGATTGAAAATCCTGTGGCTCCCACTCCCCCAGGCAGGTGTCCCCACCCAGTAACGAGTTGATCGCATCCGGCAACACGTTCCCGTAGTTGTAGCACGGCACGATCACCGACACTGCGGGAGGGGTACGCAAGAACTTGAACCTCCGTCCGGGCCATCGACGCACCGCCTCGGAGATCGCAGGTCCCACCCCTTTGGCCTCGCGATGATTGAGGCCGGGGATGTTCGCCATCGGTTTCGCCTGGAACCCGTTCCTGCAAGCTCTCAACTGCCACTCGCAGGTCGATCCCCACAACGGGTACATCTTCTCGTTGAACTCTCCCACCTGCTCCCAGGCGTCACGCCGGATGTACATAAAGGTTCCTTGCACATATCCGTTCGGCCATCCAGGATGTTTCATCACCCCGTCGCCGATCACCGCGTACCGCTCCTGGTTCTCAGCGATCAAGCTCATCCAGGCGTCGTTGCCGTCGAACCACACGTCTTGGTTGAGGATCAGAGCGTCTCCCTTGATCCGCTTCATCCCCTCGTTGACCGCACCCGAGAAGAAGCCCTTGTTGTGCGGGCGCACGACCGTCACACCCTCACGGTTCAGTTGTAAAGGTTCGTCTGAGTGGTCGTCCACTATCAGGACCGGCATCCGAGGTGGGAGTGAATCCAACAACCTCCCGATGTACTCGCCCCCGTTCCAGTACGGAACGACCGCTGTCAGCTTACTCATAATCCCCCCTGCTTAGTGGTGGGGGCCATTACGACCCCCACCACTATGATGATCACCCTGATTATGGGCAATCGGCGATGCTGAAGCTGTCCTCCGGGAAGAAGCTCGTCTCCAGCGGGTCCGGGCTGATCGGGTCTGCTACCAGATCGCAGGTCACATCCTGGAAGCGAACGTTGCTCCAAGGTGCCCAGGAGATCAGACGTGGCTTGATCTCCAACCGTTGAGTGTAGCACGTCTCGTCAGATTCGGTCCACTGCAAGAAGCGCCCCGTCTCGATGGGCATCAGCTTGCCACCCAACGATTGGGCGGTGCGCTGATCCAGGTACTCATAGTACAACAGCTTGAGGCCACCGACCGAGCCGGTGAGCATGTACATATCAAAGGTCGTCGGACCGTTGATGAGCTCCCAGTCGTAGCCAATGAGCGGGATCTCGAAGCTGTCGAGGAAGATCCTGCCGTCCCCGAACAGTCCGCCCATCAGGTTGTTGCGGAACTGCCGCGCCTCGTGCGTGTTCATGTTGACCTCGTTGTACTGCCCACCCTCACACACGCTCCAGCAGGTGAAGGCGTCCAACAGACAGTAGGTGAAGTCGGTGGGAAGAACGAGCACGATGTCGCCCACCTGCAACCGGCGATTGAGCCGCTTCGCCCATCGCAGCCGCGTGCGAATGCGGCGGAATGCAGCGCGGAGCACGTCGATCATGTTGAAGGTGGCCGCGACCGCGTTGCCGTTCCAGGTGATTCCCGCGCCACCGTTCATCCCGTTGCCGTTCCAGTCGATGACGATCGAGTCCATCGTGGTACAAACACGACCACTGGTGCTGGTGTAGCCGGTCGTAACCAACTGTTGGAGTCCATCGTACAGTCCGCCCGTGGCAACGTTGCCGGTGACGGTGTAGCGCTGAATGTCCTGGGTGAGCGCTTCGGCGATGAACAGCGCGTCCCACTCGTACTCGGTGGATACGCGGGTGCCGTCCATCCGCCAGCGGGGTTCGTTCTCGCAGTAGGTCAAGGGCTTGTTGGCCTCGCGGGTGGGTCCGCCACGTCGCAGTCGGCCAAAGTCCTCGATCTCCCAGTCACAAACCCCGTACTCGAAATCGTTGGGGGTGGCGCACGGGTCGGCCAGATAGCCCTCCGTAGCAGCGCCCGCCGCCGTTCCTTCAGGTCCCGCCCAGGTGATAAACGAGCGGTGGACCTTACAAACTGTACTTGCTTGAAATCCGAGCCAGTCCAGGAAGGGGTCCATCCCCATCAGCGACAGCGACAACACGTCGTCGTCACTACAAAGGTCGAACAACCCACAACAACCGTAGGGGGCTGCGGGCGTATCCTCAATGGACAAAGCCTGTCTTTCTTTCATCAAAGCGTCTTGATTCATATTTCCAGTGCAGCGGCAGCGCGGTCGTCCATCGACTCCGGTGCGCCGTTGTCCCGGTCAGGGTCGGAAGGGCGATGCGTGATCCGCACCATCGTCTTGGCGGGCAGATCCTCCATCCACTCCCTATGCTTGTCCTCCTCCTCCTTCTCCAACGCAACCAACCGTTCCTTGACCTCAACGGTGGCGTCGTGGGACGATTCGGAGAGGGTCTGAACGGTGAGAACGAGTTCGCTCATCTGCTCACTCATCGCCTGAATCCGATCCAGGACCGGCTCCAGAGAGCGGGCGATCAACACGTCGATCTCATCCTCGGCGATCTCGATAAGAGGAGCAACTGAAACGAACTCCTCGGTTGGAATAATCTCCACCGGTTCCTCAACGGGGTCCTCGACCAACTCATCGACCGTCCGGGTCAACATCCCCGCATCCTCGATAGCGTCCTCGACATTCTCGACGTGTTTGGAGAGCCATGCAGCCGCTCTCTCCTCGTCGCCAAAAAGATCATTGAACGCCTTCAAATCCTTGTCACTCAAAGCCATACGATCCACCTCCTGGATTACTCCTGAAGTAAAGTGTGACGCTGCCAGTCGCTCCGGCACCGTCGAAATGAATTGACAAAATCCGAGGTTCCAGGCGGGAACAGCGCCGTCCCCCCGATCGACATACTCTGGACTGTCTAGCGGGATGAAAGCGATAGAGTCGCCCCACTCCTCGGACCGTTCCTGACGCGCTGCCACCTCCATCCGGGCCAGTTCAGTGTCGTCATATAGGCCCGACGAGATAAGCGCGTTCCCATCTCGGGCAAGAAAGTCAGACTGTCCGACGATGAAATGCTCACTCCGATTCCCCAGGTGCATAAAATCCCTCTTGGGGTACACGCCGGTCGCCCGAGCAATAGCGATCATCGAGTCGAACAATGCTCG
>JBDGYW010000826.1:0-3352 GCA_039588935.1 Gemmatimonadota bacterium
CCCCATTGTCTTCCGTCCGCCGACACGATCATCTTCGCGTCGCTGGCCATCGGGCACGAGCCCCTTTGGCGTGATACCGAAGCCATCGCACCTTCTGCGCCCGATTCAGCCAGCAGGCGAGCGGCATCCCAGATAACGAAGCGATCATCCATAGATAGAAAAACTAGTTAGCTAGTAGGGATTTGATAAAGGCGGCATCTGCCACATAGTCAAACCTCAAACACCAACCGCCTCGCGTACCCAAACTCGAGAGGCGGCCTCACAGTCGGCACAACCATTGTCCCGTCAGCTGACATCCCCAGTTCGATCAGATCGGTGTGTGGCGGGTACCAGCGACCACTCGGTTCGAGATCGCTTGGGTACACGAACCCGGCATGGCAACCGAGGGCCAGCATTGCGATGGCGCCGAGCCCGGTCTCCGGCATCGTTCCTGCCCAAAGACGTATTCCCGATCTTACCGCGCGCGCATAGATGCGGCATGCCTCCTCGAGTCCACCAACCCTTTGGATCTTGACATTCCACACATCGGGGCCACCCATCTCAATCACCTGACGCGCGACGGTGTCCGATTCGAGCGATTCATCCAGGCAAACGGGAGTCTCCAGTTCGTCGGACAGGGTGCAGAGATCCCACAATGCATCTCCGCGCAACGGCTGTTCCAGATACAACAACCCCAGCTCGTCGAGGCGGCGGAGCGCCGAACGATCTCGCTCGAAATCGTATGCACCGTTCGCATCGACCGTAAGGGGAATATCCGAACCCATGTCGCTCAACACGTCTTGCGTCGCTCGAATCGGCTCAACATCCCAGCCGGGCATCACCTTGAGCTTGACGCGACGGTACCCGCGTTCGATGGCATCGGCCACCCATCGCCTCAGTTCACCCATATCACGACCATCGGGTATGCCAAGTGCTATGCCACATTCGACGGTATCGGAACGATCGATCCAGTGCTCGGGGACAGCGAGTTCCCGAAGCCGTTCGGTGACGAAGTCGACCAACGGCATGCCGGCACTTACCGCTCTCAAATCCCACCATGCCGTCTCGCACCCGGCTCGCGCCATGTTGTTGCCTACGACGCCGTCAGACAACACGGCGAGCAGGTCGGCAGAACTGGAAACCGGCTGACTCACGATACGAGGAAGTAGTATGTCAACGAGCGCGCTTCGCGCGGACACAGTGGTCTCAGATGAATAGAAGGGCGCCTCGAACGGTGCTGACTCTCCGTAACCGAGGTTTCCGTCCGCATCTTCGAGTTCGACGATCAAAGAGCGACGAACCGTCAACTCCCCACAGCTGATGCGGAACGGCTGGACTAGTGGGAGAGCGATCTCGTACAGGCGCGCATGCAGTACGACAATCTCAGTCATGGCACCGTCCCGCGCACACGATCGACCACGTCGAGGAAGTGGACCTGGCCATCTCGTTGGTCCAACTCCCCACGCTCGTGCAACGACCGGAGCCAGACGGCCAGGCCATCGGTCGGATGGAGCAGGAGTGTGTGCAAGGCACGGGCACTACGGCTTCCTCCCGATGCCGTGTATTCGCTTGTGGGAAGCTGGAAGAACGTGTGCAGCTGCCCGTTTTCACAGCCCCGAATGGCGTACTCGAGCATCACCTTACCAGAACAGATATTTCCAGTCGCCGACATTGGCGGGACTTTGCACCTCCGGCGCTGCAGACTATCCAGCACCCGGAAATTCCGGTCGCTCAAATCCCAGCCTCCATAGGCAATGCCACGCTCGACATCGAACATTCGATTGAACACAACCAGATAGGACGGCGAACGCGCGGTATCCGCGGCAAGTAATCGAACCATGTCCACCTGGAACTCGTCGTCAAAAATTGCGTTCATCAGTTTCACACCGAGCGTCGTACGGCCAGGTGCGACAGAGTGAATCAGATCAGGGACAACCTCCAGCCAACGCCGCACCGTCTCGCGCGCCGCGGCTCGGTCGTGGGCGGCGAGAGTGGGGCTCATGTTCTTTTCCAACAGCATCGGACCGCCACATCCTGCTCCGTCCCACTTCTCCAGCAGCTTCAGCGTCGTAAGAGAATACTCGGCCTCGTTGAATGGCTCGTCGGAGTAGGGAAGATGGTACTGGACCGATGGTACGACCGGCATGTCACCCTCGCCTTCAATAGCCAGAGCCTTGCCGAAGAAATCAGTGTATTCATCGAGAGTTCCAGGCCACCCACGCCCCTTCCAGGTGACCGTCCATCCATCTCTGCCCTGCTTCGAGCGCCTATGCTCCAATTGCATCCTGGTCTCGTCGGAAACCCACTCGCGCATCGTCCGTTCACCCACCTGGTCCTCTGCGATCACCGTCTTCAACACCACGAATGCGACGCCTGCAACGTAGTCGTCTTGGACTTGCCGCAGATTACATGACAGTTGCCCAGACGCTTTGCCGAAGGGATGCCGAATCGACCGTCCACCGTATCGGGCCGTCAAATTCACGCCCAGTTCTTCGCACACAATTTGGGCGAGGTCGCTCGGCGGCTCGTTGCTGGTGGTCTCCGACAGATTCTCCAATCGTGCCTGCCACGCACGAGATACGCCCGGTGCGTCGGGCAGACCGGTCATTCTGAACGCAAGGCGCGCACAGCTTGCTCCACCAACTCTCGGTCAGTCTCGTCGAGCGGGGGGCCGAAAGGATCGCGTGCACCTGCCGGAATCACCGCGTCGGCCTCCAGTGCCCACAGCATCCTCTGCACATACCCATCCATCGGCTCCCGAAAAGTGCTCTGGGAGAACGCATCTAGAGAAGCAGAGAGGCGCACGAACTCCGGGAGGTCGCCCGCGAACCACGCGTCGAGCAATGCCGCCGGCCTGTCGGTGCATGCGGCCGCCATCCCGATGAGCGCCGCATTTGCGCCGAGCGTGAGTGAGTAACCTAGAAACCGATCTTCACCGGTGATCAGAAGAACTTCATCTTGCTGCCGCACTACCGAAGCAATGTCCTGATATGTCATCACGCTGTCGAGCGTGGCGAGTTTGATACCAATCACCGCATCCAGGCTGAGAAGCTCTGCGATGGTGTCGTGCGAGTACGAAACGCCGCCGGCGTTCTCGTAGAGGTAGAAAACAATCAGGGGGAGACCAACCTCGCCCACGGCTCTGTGGAGTTCGACCACGCGGGTAGCCACGTCCGGAAGCTCACGCAGTGCCGTGGGCGGATACAACATCAACCCAGAGGCACCTCCGTCCCGAGCCGCGTGCGCCATTTTCACACAAATGTCGATCACGCTGTCGGTGCGGGTGCTCGAGTCCTGCGGGAATGTCCCGTAGACCGCGCTGCCTACGCCACATACAACAGGTGTATCGCCGAGCGCCTCGCACCACACCGTG
>JBDGYW010000827.1:0-3352 GCA_039588935.1 Gemmatimonadota bacterium
CTGGCGGACTCGCAGGGAGTCAATCCTTGCGTCCTTGCCACGTGGAGGACTTGCGGCACTTGAGGCTGAAGAGCAGGCATTGCAGGAAGAGCTACCTCTTTGATTCATTCTCTCTCAACGACTGGCGCAGCCGGACAATGACGCGAGGTTTCCGTGGCTTCGTGTGTAGCTGTCACCACGCCATCGAAGTAGAGTTGCGGCCACTAAATAGAGTTTTGCCACGAACCTTATTTAGCGATTGTCGTTGAAGAAGGTTCGTGATCCTGCGTTGGGCGGCGGGTCGGACCCGCTGCGCCAGATGGTGCTGCTGTTCACCAACTTCTTTCAGAGTGCCGCGGGGAAGGTGAAGGCAGGACCGGCGCGCAGTGAGTCGACGTGGTGGCGGAGCTCAATCGCCTGAGACTCTTTGGCGGGAGGTGAGAGCGGAATAAGTTGGTGTGAGCCGGAACTCTCGAGGGTGGAATGGGTCAACGCATTCACGTCGTTGGCGTGCGCATTCTCTGGAGTCTTCTCAGGCGATTCGGTATTCGCAGCGGCGATGTACTGGCTCGCGATCGGATCCGGGTTGTTTCACGTTCACCCAACGCAGTTAACCAACGCCATCGATCACAGCGGGATGTATGCGGCGATTATATACCTGGTGGTGCATCATTGGGCGTTCGCTACGGTGGGCGCTGGCGTCGGATTCGTTCTTCCAACAAGCATCTTGAATTCCGCTATGGGAGTTCTGTTCGTGCTTTTCATCTGGCGTGTGTTGTCCGCGATAACCATCTTCGCTCTGGCCTACGTGGTCTGGAACGTGGGCAGGCGCCGGTGGGACAATGACGATGTTCCCAAGACCAGTCCATGGTACGCGCGGTACTGTCACGGAGCGTGGCATGTGCTGACGGCGTATGGGATGTATGTGGTGAGGGTGGGATAGGCGGGGGCCGTGCGGCGCTGGGCCATTCTGCGTGCGGCAGTGTCTTCACCCGTGACGTGAGCCAGCCCCAAAAAACTCACATGTGTAGCAGACCTAAATCGGGGGGCGCTGTAGTTTGGCTCCGGCGCCAAAGCGGTTCACTGAGACGACAGCCGTGTACTGTGAGTAGGTTGTCGGCGCCAGATCAAGTTGCGCCGCATCCGTACAGGATCGCTGCGTGGCGGGCGGCATCGTACAGTTGTCAGTCGGCCACCGCACGGGTACTGGGTGTCAGGTTTGTTTCCAGCTACACCGAGTCGCATTCTGCCATGTCTTGTCGCAAAACTGACCTAGCGAGGGTTCTGTAACGGTACGATCATAGCGACGGTCACAGGTGCTGATCGAAATCCCTGAGAGTCGTACGCTCGCGCAGTCCGGCCCAGAATACACGAGTCCAATCAAATATGAGCTCGGTTTGGCCAGCATGCATCCACGATTGCCTCGCAAGTGACGGTGTCTGGCGGCGGCGCAGGGTACACCAGCGGTCGTATCCGGAGCCGAACCTTTGTACCGAGGGATGGAGGCAGATGCTCTTCGTGACCTCTGGGTCGTCGAATACACTCTGCCTGGTGAGGATGGCTCAAAAGACTGGACCGAGTTCGAAACTGCAGGCCATACGCTCGGCACCTCCAAGGTGCACAGGGACAGGTGGCTTACTGACATAGGGAAAGACTACTTGATGGATGTACGGTGTGTGAGGGTGGGCCGGTAGACAAAGAGATCGATCCTGGAAAAGAGCGGCAAGCGGTTCTTGCACCGTTGCGGATGGCAAACGAAGCCGTTGGAGACATAGTATGCCGGAAGTCAAGCTCGTATCGCTCCCATGGAGATCCACGCACCACGCACCGATTGATCTGGGGAGTATTGCGGCGTACGTCAAAAGGGAAGAGCCGTCCTACGAGGTAAACGTGTGCCTCGCGTATCTAGATGCGGCTAAACAAATCGCCGTAAAACTCTACGATGCGATTGCCCTATCGGCGCGAGAGGAGGGTGTCGGTGACAGCTTCTATACCTCAATGTTGTACCCCGAAGCCCGCCAGGCCTGCAGGGAACGCTTCGTCGTTTGGGCGCATACAAAGCCGACAATATGGTCCGTCGTGGGCCGCGACACGAGCGCGCTTGAAAGAGCTTTCGATGACATCAGCGCAATACTGAACGAACACCTGGATGCAGTAATCGGTGACACATCATGGGAGTCGTCTGTTGTCGGGCTAACTACAACCTACAACCAGCTCTTCTCGAGCATCGAGTTTGCTAAACGGCTGAAGGCTCTGCAGCCCGACGCAACGGCTGTTCTGGGAGGGGTGCTCGTGTCTGGGCCAGTCGGTGCGTCCATCATCCGCGAGTTTCCCTGGATCGACTTTGTAGTGCAGGGAGAAGGTGAGCGTCCCTTTGTGGATCTGCTGCGGAATCTGGAAAGGGGCGATGCGGTTGATGTCCCGTCTGTCTTGTCTCACGGCAGCATGGATCGGGGGGGTGTTTTCTCCCAAGTCCGTGACATCAACGAACTCCCCGCACCACAATATGACGACTACTATGCACACCCAGTCGTGCAGGGCGGCGACCGGGACAGGATAGCGATCTCAATTGAGGCATCCAGGGGCTGCGGGCACGCATGTGGGTTTTGCAATTTCCATACTCAGTGGAAGAAATATCGAGTCAAGACCCCCGCTAGAGTTGCGGAGGAGATGGTGGAACTCAGCAGCCGCTACGGTCAGACTCGGTTCCATTTCATGGACAACAACCTGACGGGGAAGTATCTGGCGCAGTTGGCTGATGCGCTCGAACGGAATGAGCATACGTTCCGGTTCGCGGTGGCCCTCCGCGCGGACGTACGGCCCTTTGAGTTATTGAGGGCGCAAGAGGCCGGGCTCGAAATCGGTCAACTCGGTATCGAAGGCCTCTCCTCGGCCTACCTACAACGGATGCGCAAGGGCACTACCGTCATTCAAAACCTGGAGGCAATGAAGACGCTGTTCGAACTTGGAATAGAAAACGCGGCGAACCTGATCATAGACTATCCTGGGTGCACCCAGGCCGAAGCAGATGAAACCTACGAAACCCTGGTGCGGTATGCGCGCATATATGAGCCGCTATCATCGATGGTTTTCCGACTTCATCTCGGTGCACCCGTTCATGCCGCGTTGCAGGAACACTGTATTGAACGTGTGCGAAACAACGATTGGTACAGAATCATCTTGCGGAATGACGTAGCCGAACAGCTGGAGCTCTATGACCTTTCCTGGGACTACACGGGCGAGCAGGTGAGGTGGGAGAAGGTCCTCGCGGCAATGCACGATTGGCGTGAGAATCACAGGAACGGCGGTGCGAAACAACCACTCTTGACCTACTACGATTCGGGCAAGTCGCTGTCTATTGACGACCGCAGGA
>JBDGYW010000828.1:0-3352 GCA_039588935.1 Gemmatimonadota bacterium
TCAATAGTATATACGCAAATAAAACCCGAAGCTCTTTGGGAAACATCATGTCTAACCTATTGTGTAACAACAACTTGAACGCGCAGACGTATTTGTTGATAGTTTGTTGAGGGTAGGGGTGAGAACGCGTTTTTCCGCCGCTTGGGCCGCATTGGCCGCTGCGAACACCTGTTTTTCCGCGCAGGCATGTTGTCGGCGGGTCACCGAGAAGCGTAGAAGGCGGCACGCCAGCGGACGCAAGTGTGACGGGTTCTGGGGCCGGCGGATTCGATGAGAATGATGTTTCCGGAAGGCGAAAGCAGGCCTGATCTGATGGAGAGGAAATCACCCACCTTAACGGGAAAGCCTACCAACGTGAGCGGTGGTTTTCCCCATCATCGGGCAAACACGCCCCGGCCGAGGCAGTGCTATCCAAGCATCGAACCAGGTTTTCCAGTGTATCGGGCTCGCGGCTCTCGATGAGAGGAAGGTGGACATGCACTATGGGAAGCTTCACCCGGGGTCGGCGAAGTTTGCCATCGAGGAAAACAGCGGACTTTTTTGGATCGCACGCTTGCCGACGACGAGAGGAAACAGCTCCCGGTGCTGGAAATGTTTGCCGCGACGAGGGCACGCTTGCCGACGTCGATATCAAGTTTCACGTCGGCGTTCGCCGCGTCCCGTCAGCGATGTCAGACTTTCCATCGGCGGGGGAAGGTTTCGGACGGCGAGGGAAAGCTTGACATTGGCGCGGGAAGCAGCGACAAACGGCACGTAACCAATTGTTTACCAATGACTTACCTCATTGACCGGCGCGTCCGGCAACCTCAGGGCCGCGGGGCAAACGAAGTCACATTGGATGATGCCTGCCGGCGCACTGTCATGGAGAACGGGCAGGCAGTGGAGCAAGAGGGAAATGTGTGAGTCGTGTGTTTGGCTCGCGCCCGGCTACAATCTCATGGCGATCACCGCAAATGTCACAATGCTCGGCGCATTCACATGCACGTCGTCGAGCCTGGCTCGCAACGTTGTACGGAGACATGTCGTCGTCGGGTGCAAACGCGGATGTCACTGGAAAACGCAAGTAACATCGGCATTGGATCCGCGCATTTCCCGGGATGCGTGCGGACGTGCAGATAGACCGATGCAAACCAAACGAATGTCCCGTCAGCGCATGTCGGTGCCCCAATAACGCTCTGGCGGAATCGTTGCACACGTGACATTCTATGCGGTCGACTGAGCAAGGCCATCGATTTGCAGCATAAGAGGCACGTATGCGGCCTGCGCTTACGCAGCGTTCTACGCCACATAACACCGCCACAGGGTGGGATTTTGCAGCATTTGGGGCGGGGTGGTGGACAGCATGCTGCAGATTAGGAGTTATACGCACACGAGTGTAGAACATCGGTAGGGTTTTTTGTTCTTGTACTGAGACCTAGGCGTCGGTTGGCGGCGCAATCATCTCGGTACAACAGACAGTGATCCGAGTGGTTTGATGGTAAGGCTTGGTCGATACGTTGAGGACCGCTCACAAAGAGAGTCGCAATCCGAGGCCGAACCTTTGTGGCGGTCTCACCGCGGCCAAGGTGGGAGAAAGTCTCTCGTGCACTTGTGTCGATCAAGATGGCGGCGAGAACTGATCGCCTTGAAAGTTGGGGTCGCTCGCCGGGGAGACGGGAGTACTGGCAGTTGAGTTTGTACGGGGGGCGAAGCAATATCGGCTGGATGGTTCCCAGAGATGGCTCGCTCGCAGTGAAGAGTGTGCGTCTAACCGGGGCATGAAGCTGGCATGCGCGGCGGGCGCAGTTGATATGAGCGCGTTGAGGAACTGCAGATGACCGAGCGTTTCTTGCAGCTGGAAAGAGAGCGCACGCAGCTTATGCCCAGAGTCGTTAGCCTGCGACGCGTGGGTTGCACACCATCGCGTCAGCGTCCACGCCTTCATGTTGCCACGGCCATTTCGGTTTTGGCTTTGTGCACCACTCAATTCAACTGCGCTGAGCAATCCCATTCCCGTGACACCGGATTTGCAGAACGGGATAGCGCGGGGATTCGTATTGTTGAAAACCCTTTCCCACCACGGGGGCAGCGTGCTTGGCAATTTTCAGAATCGCCGGTGCTGGATATTGGCGTTCTCGACGGTGAGGATACCTATCAGCTTCATCGGGTTTGTGGAGCTGCGCGTCTCACTGATGGCACCATCATAATCGGCAACGGCGGCACCCACGAACTTCGATGGTATGATGCAGATGGTGTCTATCGTAAGACAGTGGGGGGCGAGGGTGGAGGTCCGGGAGAGTTCGAATATCTCCAATTGCTGCGATTGTACCGAGGTGACTCGCTGATCACTTGGGATCCCACTGCACGCCGCGTCACGGTATTCGATGGCGGTGGTTCGTTGGGACGAGTGACGCCGTTGAACGCATTTGCCGTTATGCGTGGCGTATTCGCAGATGGTTCGTTCTTCTTTGAGGAGTTTTCCCAGCCGACAAGCGATGGGCTCGTGCGCCACCCGCGGATTTTGTTGAGGTACGGCGAGGATGGTGCATTCTCAGATACGCTAGGCGCGTTTCCGGGTGCAGAAATGGTCTACGAGGTTGAGCAGGGAGGAAGGAATCGCCGAGTGTCAGGGCAATCGATCCCCTTCGCACGACGCGCAGTATATGCACCGGCACTGACGGGTTTCTACGCCGGCTTGCAGAATGAATATCAGATCGATCTGTATGATCTCACCGGTTCCTGGACGGCGAGCGTTCGCCTGCTCAAGGATTTGGTTCCAGTTGACGATGAGGCATTGGAACTGTGGAACCGAGTGCGTGCCGCTCGGGCCGCCTCCCGCGGTGTACAGCGTGAGCCACGTGCACTACCTCATGCTGAAACGAAGCCTGCGTACAGCAACATTTTCGTTGACGATGAAGGCAATCTTTGGGTGAAGGAATACGGTTGGAGCGGCAACCCAAACAGACGCTGGACGGTGTTTGACCGGTCACATCGTGTGCTTGCCCAGGTAGAGATGCCCGATGGATTTCGCGTATACCAAATCGGCGCTGATTTTGCACTCGGAATCTGGCGTGATGAGTTTGACGTTGAACACGTGAGGCTCTATGGCCTTATGAAACCCTAGTCCGAGATTTGTCGCAGGCTAACTGGCAAATGAAGCTGACAAACGCTGGGGGAACAATCGGTTTGTGCGCATGGTGACATCACCGACACTACTGGTATCCGGAAGCCTGTTGAGTATGCGTTTGCAGCTTATTTGCAGGGTCGTTATGACGCACGCGATCGTGAGGAACCCAAAAGATGAGCGAAGTTGTGTGGTATCGAGCATCGCGTTGAGTTGCCGTCATCTCTTCACGACTCGCGTTGCCGAAGG
>JBDGYW010000829.1:0-3349 GCA_039588935.1 Gemmatimonadota bacterium
CCTCGTCCTTGCGGTTGTTGAATTGCATCGCGATTCACATGACTGCGATTGCTATTGCACACGCACCGATTGCCTTGCTTGTGAGGTAAAGACCAAGCAACGGGCTGAAAAAGTACGCTCCGAACGCAAGGCCAGAGGAGATCCCGCAGACAGTGCCAGGCCCCCCTCCCTCCAACTGCACTAGGTCCTTCCTCTCCAGTGGCTCCACGACACACCTCCTTGTTGAATTGGATTTCGCTCTTCCGCAACCTTGCCCGCCCCAAAGATCTCTTGCGCGTTGACCGGCTGTGATGGATCGCTGCACACGTACCGACACTGCGCGCGACAACTTGGCGAAGTGGTGGAGGATGTGTTGTACCAATTTCTTGCGCCGAGGGGTGGTTATGTGCGGGAAGAGTGTGGTGCCCCGAGCATAGGTGACCTGCGTAGAGCCCTACGCTGTGATTTGGGTACTGCCGAGGTTGGGGTTGCTGCGGCATCGGCGGAACAGAGGCATGAACCGACAGCGAGTCGGTTCACGCACTCCCTGCCGCTGGTCTATCGTGGCATTCTGAAGATGCTGTCGGCCATCTCCACGTCGTGCTCGAATGAGATCCAGGTAGTTGCCGCGACCGTCACGCCCTCGACTTGTTGCTCCGACATGAATGAGTAGACGACACCATCGACTTCTCTGTACTCACTCAGTAGCACGATCACTTGCTGTTCACCGGCAGGCGACTGCTGAACACTATACGCCTTCCTCACCAAGTAGGTGTTCGCGTCATAGTAGTTCGTGACCTCGGCTCCGTCTTGGTGAGTAATCTTGACACGCATGAACTCACCGTCGTCGTCAGTGACTCTATCGAGGAACGTTGCTGAGCTACCGGCAGGCAGGAGGCCTTGCAGGCTGGTGTCGAGGTCTGCCTGTCGCACGAAGGTCGCAGCTAGATCGGCGGGCATTTCCGTTGCCTCGTAAATTCCGGCCAGGGTATTGATCATCCAACTCGACTCGCCGTCGGTTGCCCGTATGATGGTCGTATCTCCGGTCTCGAGCACGGACCTGTAGAATGATGGGCGCTTACGGTAGAGTGTCATCGAGTATCCGAAGCCGTCCTGCGGTCTCTCGACACGAGCTGTCATCTTCACGGTGTGCCTTGCCTGGAGGGCCGCGAGCCCGCCGCGAGCCTCAACCGACCTGGCGATGATCTCTTCCGCTGTCTGCGCGCGAGTGCCCGCGCCCGCGAATGCCGAAACGAGCAGTGACATTGCGAGAACCGTCTTATTCATGGAACCTCCCGTTCCCTGGGAACAACGGGCCGGAAGCGCGGGATGTTTCAAGAGCGTCGCTTCGTGTTTTGTGTGAAGCGTGAGGAACGCGGGCCAGAAGACTGGCGATGACAACTCGCAACGCCGGGGCTTCCGCGTCACTCCACGCGCAACGCCTCGATCGGATCCACTCGGCTTGCTCGCCGTGCGGGCAGATAGCTTGCCAACAAGGCAACCAACGCCATCATCAACGCAACTCCGCAGAATGTCCATGGGTCTGTCGCGCTCACATTGAACAACAGGCCGCTCATGAGACGGGTTGCGGCGAGGGCGCAACCAAGGCCGACAGCTACCCCAGCCATCGCCAGGACAAACCCCTGTCGTGTCACCATCCGTGTGACCTCCCCGCCACGCGCCCCGAGCGCAATGCGAATCCCGATTTCATTGGTCCGTGCAGCCACTGCGTGGGACATCACGCCGTACACACCGATCGCACCGAGCACGAGCGCGACGAGGGCGAAGACACCGAGCAGCGTCATAGTAAACCTAGGTCGGGCAACCGCGCGCGATAGAACCCCTTCGAGCGTGCCCATGCTCACAATCGGTACGTTGGGATCCAGCGAACGGACCACGTCTCGGATAGGACCGGTGATTGCTGTGGGGTCGCCTGTCGTGCGAACGGCAAGCGCCATAGACTGACCGAAGTGTTCCGCCATCTGCAAGTAGGGGCGGTAGATCGTCGGATTGTGAGTACCGAGGCCGTCAAACTGTGCGTGGCGTACGATGCCCACGACCGTTGCCCACTCACCGTCGCGACCTGTCGACACTCGTTTCCCAATGGGATCTTCGCCGGGCCAATACCTATTGGCCAACACATCATCGATGACGACTGCGCCGGGTGCGTCCGCCCTGTCGGCCTCATTCAGGAACCGGCCGCGCTCCAACGAGATCCCGAGAGTCTCGAACAGGCCGGCATCTGCCCATACCGGGCTGGCCGTGCAGCACAGGGGCCCGGACTGCGCGCGCGGCCAACCTTCGATGTGGAAACGACCGTGCGACCAATCGGATGCGAGAGGAGTCCGACTCACCAATGCGGCGCTCTCCACACCGGGTAGAGCCCCGACGGCTTCGGTCAGCCGGGCGTAGAACTCCCTTGATTGTTCCGGAGCGTATGCGGTTGTCGGGAGTGAGAAGTATGCGGTCAGCAGGTTGTCGGTTCTGAATCCAGGGTTCACGTGGAGTAGGTGCCAGAAGCTCTTCGTCATCAGACCTGCACCTATCACGAGCAGGATCGCGAGGGCCATCTCGGCCACGATGAGAAAGGCACGAAAGTGGAGTCGCTTCTTGCCGGCGGTAGTCGCGAGTGAGCGATCTTTGACTGCTTCGCCCAAGTCTGCTTGCGCCGCCTGGAGCATCGGCATCAGGCCGAACAGTAGCGTGGTGAGCAACACGACTGCGCCTGTGAATATGAGCACGCGACTGTCCAACCCCACCTGATCGAGTCGAGGGATACTGCCGCCCTCGAGCGCGATCAGTGCGGGCACGGCTAGGCCGGCAAGTAAGAGCCCGAGAGCACCGCCCACCACTGCCAAGACAAGGCTCTCCGAGAACATCTGCTGAACCAGACGGCGGCGTCCCGCTCCCAAAGCACTTCTCACAGCAATCTCCCGCCGCCGGCCTTCGCCGCGTGCCAACAGTATGTTGGCAACGTTGGCACAGGCAATCAGCAACACGAACCCAACTGCGCCGAGCAACAGCAGCAACGCAGGCCGCACATTGGCGACGTAGTCATCCAAGAGAGGCTTCAGGAAAAGGAAATGCCCGACGTGATGATCCGGGTACCTGATCTCCCAGTCAGCCATGATCGTTGCCATGTCGGCTTCAGCCTGCTCGTAAGTCACGCTCCCTTCAAGGCGCGCGATCATATGGAACCAGTGACCGCCGCGCCAGGTGCGGGCTGGATCGAGCGGTAGCTGAGTCCACAACTTTGCGTTCTGGGTCGGGAACGCGAAACCTTGCGGCATCACTCCTACGATTTCACCTATTGTACCGTAACCCTCCTCCGCCGCTGCCACTTGAAGCGTCTGTCCGATCACGCTAGAGT
>JBDGYW010000830.1:0-3335 GCA_039588935.1 Gemmatimonadota bacterium
TTCTTCATGAGGCGACGTTCCTTTCCCCCGGGCAGCCACCCGGGCTTCGCTGGTTTAACTCTCAGCGGAAAGTTACGTCGCCTCTCCTTTTACACACCTTTTGATCCTACCTCCCGGAGCATTCTGGATACAGCTATCTTCAGCACCGTAAGGAGTGTCCTGACCGTAGCGCGCAGTCCCCCCCCGAGCGTCACGCGGCGCTCGGGGTTTCTTATCAAATGTCCCACCAACGCACCCTCGTGCCCCGAAAACGCACTAGCGGGGACTGCCACCACGTGTAGGTTCGCATCATGAGGGCAGCTCCTTAGGAAGTGCTCTGACACGTGGTCGATTCCATGGTAGCAGCTCGGGGCGCGCTCTGAAGACAACGTGGTGGTTATGGCAGATGATCTGATTTACAGCGAACGAGTTGATTCTGACAGGACAGAAGCCCTTTTCGTGGCTCTCACAATTCTCTTTTTCGTATTAGTAACATGGCGTGTAAGTGCGAGCGGTCTGGGCATTCTTGCGGCTGCGTTCTTTGGCCTCTTTGTTGTATTCCTTTTCTATTCGCTGAACTACAGAACGCTCGTCGTCAGTCTCACACCAGAGTCACTGAAGCTCACATTTGGCATCTTCACGTGGACCGTACCACTAGACAACATCGAAGACTGTTGCCTAGATGACATTCCGATGTTGATGAGGATGAGCGGGGCGGGGATACACTTCATGTTCGTTCGTCGGAGATATCGCGCCTCGTTCAATTTCCTAGAGCATCCCAGAGTGCTGGTCGCGCTCAAGAGAAAGGCGGGACTCGTACGAGACATCTCATTTTCGACGCGTCAACCGGCCGATGTTCTACGACTCATTCGAGAAGCAGTATCTGCTCACAACGCCGTCTAACACCTATAAGGCGTCCGGAGTCAAGCGGGCGAAAGTAGACAACACGGGACGGGGTAAACCACGGATGTGTGATTTGCTTTTCGTCGAGCGGCCGCGTCCTGACCCACCACCCACGCCCATCCTCAGCGCGTGAGAACCGCTCGCAAGTCTTCCCTACATCTGATACTGATGCGAGCGATCGGGGCTTAGAAACGAAATACGGGCATCGTTTTCGACAGATGTCCCACCAGCGTACCGTCGTGCCCCGATAACGCACTGGCGGAAGCGCCGATCAGCAAGCATGTTTGCGTTTGAAGTGATACCCGCCGGTGGCTCATGGCCCCGCCGCCTGGCTGACGCCGAAGTAGGACGCCGCAGTAGACTCCAGATAGGGAGCCGCAGCAAGACGCCGCAGTAGACGCCCGCCCGACGACGAGGCCCTTAGGTCACCGAACGGACTGCAGACCTTAACATTGGGGAGGTTGCTCATGGGTGCTTTCATGGGGATCATTCTCGTGCTCGTGGTTGTGTTGGTCGTGCTGGTCATCCTGCGAAAGCGACAGCGCCCATCTGATTGAGAGGGTCACGTCCGGACACAGGAGCGTAGACGCTGGTCGTGATCGTCCTCCTGCGAGCCGACGGGACGCTGGCCGACAAGTACACTTGGTGACCGATTCCCTGACCGCCCCTAAATCCCGCCAACGGCCCCGTTAACGGGCGATCGGGGGTAGATTTCTACGTGCACGCCGCACATCCCTCGCGCTCCTCTAGGCCCGCCAGACTGGACCCACTCGATGCCCCGGGATGAAGGCCCACTAACGATCGGCGGCAGGAGGAGCCATGTCAACGAGCGACGACACCCCAGTCATGTACTCCCCGGAAGAAATGAGGCGGATCCATACCATGCTAGACATGCCCAAGGGTCCGGTTCTTTGCCCGCATTGCGGAGAGCCGATGCGCATCGGCAACCCGGTTGTCACCGAACGTGGTCGCGTGTTTCAATTGCGGTGCAAGCCATGCCACTGCACCACCGTGATCAGGAACGACCCTGGTGCATAGCCATCATGTTCCTTTTGATCATCGTTGCCGTGTTGTTTCTTGTGACAATCGCCTATGTCACGTGGGAATATCGTCAAGTGTTGGCGGCGGGTGAGAATTGCTTGAATGTGGCGGTCGAAAATTGCACACTTGGCAATCTTGCAGAATGTGCTGCGGGGCGCTGGGTGTGTCGCTTTGTGCCTATGCGTTCTCGTAGCCGATTAGACAATTTCGTGTCTCCTGTATTCCAGCGGAGGCGCGATGATCGGATGGAGGAACGCGTGTTATTGAGGCACTACCTTGATGAGGGGATGAGCAAGACGGAGCTGGCTGCGAAGTTGGGGATCAGCCTCCGCACAATTTACCACTGGTAGAAACGGGTCAGCTGGATCGGGAGCTGGCTGCCGATACGGTTTGTTACGGGCCGCGCCCGCCCGTGCCGACGAAGCCGGATCCTGTACCCTACTATGACTCCGCGGGGGGTATGGACACAGTGATAGTTGCCGATCCGCACACACCACTCCTGGAAGGGACGGTGAGGGAGTTCGAACTGCCGTACAGTGAGAGCATCGCCGTACTGAGGGCATTGACCGATTTGGGTTTTGTGACGTGGCGCCAACGCAATGTGTCAGGAAATATGCGGACTGTGGAGTACTTCATGGCACAGCCCGATTCAGACGAAGGCGTCCGTATAGTTGTGATGGAACGGACTCGTCGGAAGTTTCTCGTGAGCGTTCTCGCTGACAACTCCTCTGATCAAGAGGCAATCGCGGAGCGACTGTTGCAGCCGCCTCAATAACCCCCGTCCACTTCGAGATCAACGGCAAGAGCCTGGAGCTCGAGGCATTGGACCGACGAAGGAGTGAGGGATGGAAATAGCGTACGTACTGATCATCGGCGGCGAGGGTGTGACGTTCGAGATCAAGCACTCAGAGCATGTAGTATCACTACCCGAGGGTAGTAAGCCACCACCGGCTGGTGAATCGTTCCTCGAGGCGAGGGTCGGGCAGTGGGTCGGCGTTCTCTCCCATGATGTCCTCTATGGTGTCCCTCCACAACATCAGTTCACTGACAAGGAGCTGGAGCGACTTTATCGACGGGCGCGCGGGAGAAGCTGAAGTGCGCCGACCTGTGGCATTCACGGAAGTGAGAGCGTGAGGACGGCCCGCCGGCGGGGAGGGGGGACAGCGTTAACCCAGAGTCGGTAGGCTACCTCATTGGAGGCATGCCGGATGGACCTGCAAAAGCTGATTGGCTTCTTCTTGGAGCGTGGTCCGCAATGGGTGGAGCGCCAGCGCGACATCCACAGAACTGTCGGCCGCCCTCTTCTGGCGGCCGAATCGCAGGTGTTGAGTTCGTTCTACCGTCCGGCACTGCTCGAGGAAGTTCGCATTACGATCGTTCCGTGCATTCCCAACCCGGACTTCTACCAGGTC
>JBDGYW010000831.1:0-3323 GCA_039588935.1 Gemmatimonadota bacterium
GAGGAGGCGCGCGAGCATATCGGCGAACTCAACGAGAAGTTTGCCAGCAAAGCCTACGATACGGGGATCTTCTACTTTCGCTTGAAGGCATATGATTCTGCCATCGTCTATTTCAGAGGCGTGGTAGCAGATTTTCCGCAGACCTCATATGCCTCCGAAGCCCTTCTTCATTTGGTTGAAGCTTACGAGCGAATCGGTTACGAGGAGGACAAACAGGATATGTGCCTCCAGCTCCGCCGGTATTATCCGGAATCAGTTGTAGAAGCGCCAAGTTGCGTGAGTGACACCACGTCCACCTGAGACGTTATGCGACTAGGAGTGTTTGGCGGGTCATTCGATCCCGTTCACGTGGGTCACCTGATCGTTGCGGAGGCTGCTGCGGAGCTGCTCCAGCTCAATACCGTTCTGTTTGTCCCGGCGCGAGTGCAACCATTCAAGATCGGGCTCCACTCTGCATCCGCCGATGATCGCGTGGCCATGCTGCGGCTTGCGATACACGGAAATGCCAGGTTCTCGCTCGACTCGAGGGAAACCCAGCGCGACGGACCGTCCTACTCGGTGGACACTCTTCGCGAACTTCGATCCGAAACTCCGGCCGATGAGCTATTCTTACTGGTTGGAGCAGATGCCGCATGGGACCTGCCACGCTGGCACGATGCCGAGAGACTGTCGGACTATGCTAGTCTTTTTGTGCTTACGCGGCCGGGATATGAGGTCCCGGCGTTCGATATGATCTCGGGGTGTTTAGATGTACCTGAGATCAGCCTGTCGGCATCGCACATTCGACAGGCGGCTCGCAGCGGCGAGTCGATTCGGTACCTGGTGCCGCCGGGAGTGATCGAATACATCGAGTCAAACGGCCTATACGGTTCAACTGAGAAATGCTGAAACATCTCGTCACCAAAGTGATCGGCACCCGTTTTGAGCGCGAACTCAAGCGGATTCAACCGATCATAGACCGAATCAAGCAACACGAGCGACGGCTCGGTGAGTGTTCCGAAGAGGAGATCCGCGGGCAGACCGAGAAGCTGCGCGGAACCTTCGTCGAGCGGCTAGGTTCGCTCGAGGGAGAACTGCGTGCCAAGAAGGAAGCTCGGCATGCGTGTGCTGATCCGCGAAAGCGCGACGTCCTGACCCGCGAAGAACACGAACTCGAGGACGAGTTCCGCAAGAACGCCGCCGTGTTGTTGGAGGAGTTATTACCTGAGGCGTTTGCGACGGTTCGTGAAGCCTGCCGCAGGTTGGTGGGGTCCGAGTTTGTCGTGACCGGCCGAAAGATGGTCTGGGACATGGTGCCGTACGACGTCCAGCTCATCGGCGGTATCGTGCTTCACCAGGGAAAGATCGCGGAGATGTCGACGGGCGAGGGGAAGACGCTGGTGGCGACGTTACCGCTCTATCTCAATTGCCTTGCCAAGCGCGGTTGCCACCTCGTGACGGTCAACGACTATTTGGCTCGGCGCGATTCCGAATGGATGGGTCATCTCTTCGAGTACCTCGGGGTCTCGGTCGGTTGTTTGGACAAGACTGAACCGTCATCTCCGGAACGACGTGCCGCGTACGAATGCGACATTACTTACGGTACCAATAATGAGTTTGGCTTCGACTATCTGCGGGATAACATGGTGTTCTCCCTGGAGCAGCGTGTGCAGCGAGAGCACGTGTATGCGATCATCGATGAGGTTGACAGCATCCTCGTCGACGAAGCGCGAACACCACTGATCATCTCGGGGCCGGTGGGCAATGAATCCGACGCTGAGTATGCCCAGCACAACGCTCAGGTGCTACGCATGGCGCGGAAGCAGACTTCTGTTGTAGGTGCGTTGGTGGCAGAGGTCGAACCCCTGCTGAAGTCGGAGGACACGGAATACGAGGCCGGTGTCAGACTCTTCAAGGCGCAGCTCGGCATGCCGAAGCAAAAGCGCTTGATGAAGCTGCTTCAAGAACCTGGGATCAAGCAACTCGTGCAGCGAGTCGAGTTGGATCGGATCGCCGACAGAAAGCTGCCGACCGCTCAACAGCAGTTCCGGGACATTGAGGAAGACCTCTTGTTCGTGATGGATGAGAAGGGGCATTCCGTTCACCTCACGGACAAAGGGGTCGAGGCCATGAGCCCCAACGATCCGACCTTGTTCGTGGTGCCGGATATCTCTGAGGAGATGGGTAGGATTGATGAGGATGAGGATCTCTCCGCCGAACAGAAGTTGGAGATGCGTGCGAAACTCGAGGCAGAGTACGCCGGCAAGAGCGAAAAACTCCACATTATCCACAAGCTGCTTCAAGCGCACGCGCTCTATGAAAAGGACGTGGAGTATGTAGTCCAGGATGGCGCCGTGTTTATCGTAGACGAGTTCACCGGGCGAATTATGGCCGGCCGTCGGTGGTCAGACGGGCTGCACCAGGCTATCGAAGCCAAGGAGGGGGTGAGCGTTCGCGGGGAAACGCAGACTCTGGCCACCATAACGATCCAGAACTACTTCCGGATGTACGAGAAGCTGGCCGGCATGACCGGAACGGCGGAGACGGAAGAGACAGAGCTGTTCCAGATCTACAAGCTCGAAGTGATGGTGATTCCGACCAATCGCCCAGTGCGTCGTGTCGACGGCCACGATCTCATCTACAAAACGCGTCGCGAGAAATACAACGCCATAGTCGAGGAGGTGGAACGCCAGCATGAGCGTGGCCTGCCGATCCTGGTCGGTACGGCAAACGTAGAAGTATCTGAGACGTTGTCACGGATGTTCAAGCGTCGTGGGCTCAAGCATGAGGTCTTGAATGCCAAACAGCACCAGCGCGAGGCGGAGATCGTCGCCAACGCCGGTCGAGCCGGTTCAATTACGATCGCAACCAACATGGCTGGCCGCGGCACCGACATCAAACTCGGAACAGGCGTCAGGCAGTGCGAGGTATGTGGGATCAAATCAAAGCTTGCTCCGTTCGGTCAGGTCGTAGAGAACCCCGACCTTGCTGCTTCGGAGTTCAAGAAGCGCGGCTGCCAGGAAGATCCACCCTGTGGTCTAGTGATCGTTGGAACGGAGCGTCATGAATCCCGCCGCATTGACCGTCAGCTGAGGGGGCGGTCCGGTCGTCAGGGAGATCCCGGGCAATCTTCCTTCTTTCTTTCACTCGAAGACAACCTGATGCGTCTGTTCGGATCGGAACGCATCGCGAAGATCATGGACAAGAGTGGTGCGGAGGAGGGTGAGGTGCTCACTCACCCGCTAGTGACGCGTGCGATAGAGAGTGCGCAGAAGCGGGTTGAGTTGCAGAACTTCCAGGCGCGGAAAAGACTGCTCGAGTATGATGACGTGATGAACCAGCAG
>JBDGYW010000832.1:0-3322 GCA_039588935.1 Gemmatimonadota bacterium
TGTCGTAAACGGCTTCCGCCTCCGCAGACCGATCCGGTTCCCACACATCCTCGACCGTGAGTGCCGCCAGCATCACACCCTCGGGATTTCGCAGCGCGAGCATCGAACCGGCGTCGAGAGTCTCCGCCAACTCGGCAGGCACATCCAAAGTCACTGGAATCGGCCACAGTGTCCCGTCGGCGAGCCGCATCGACTCGCATACAGACTCATAATCCATACGACCGAGGAAACCGGCGAGCGGCGAAAATGCGCCGCACAACAACATCTCGAGATCGCAGAGCTGCCTGGGCGTCAGGTCCCATGACGGCCAATCGCGCGACTCCGTGCGGATGGCATCCGCGCGTGCCGCGTCGACGATCAAGTTGACGAGCGTTCCGCCGTGGGGAGGGGATATGTGATCAGTCATGGTTGGCCAGTCTGGTTCTGGTTGGAGTCCAATGATTTGGCGTGCATTGAAATATCAAGATTCGTGCAACCCGCAACGGGAAACGGCAGCACGTCTTACGCTGCACTCCTTTGCGCGTCGTTAGTTGGACGCTTCCACCTTCCCGCTCACAACCCCTCAAACTCTCCCATCCTTGCGGATGCTCCGATTACTTGTATCTCCGAAAGCGCCCGCCCGTACGCTTCCGGTGCCCCCGCCAGGATCCCTTTCGTCTTGGGGAACGGCTGGTTGAAGCGTAGTGCCTCACCGAACAAGTCTGTGACCTTGCCTCCGGCTTCTTCCACGATTACCGCGCCAGCACACACATCCCACTCGTGCTTTGGGCCGCGCGAGAAGGTTACCGCTCCCATTCCAGCGGCTACGAGCGCGAGCTTGTACTCGATACTTCCGACGATGTTCACGTTCCAGCAGCTCTCGAAGAGGTCGAACTCACCGCGCTTCACTTCTGACCGCGATGCAAGGAGTCCGTCTCCTTCGGTGACGTGAATCGGCTCCGAGCCCCTGAACGCACCTCTTCCCCGCTCTGCCCAGTAGGTCTCACCGGTTGCGGGGTTGTGCACCACTCCGAGGATCGGCACGCTTGATTCAACCAGTGCAACCGCTACCGTGTACTCAGGGATTCCCTTCACGAACTCCTTCGTCCCGTCCAGCGGATCCACGACCCAAAGCCGTTCGAGATCGAGGCGCGACGAATCATCCACTGTTTCCTCTGAGAGCCAACCACAGCGCTCGAGCGTGAGCAGCTCCTTCTTGAGCAGCTCGTCAGCAGCACGGTCCGCCTCCGTGACAGGCCCTGCGTTTCCCTTCTGCGCTACGTCGAATGGACCAGAACGAACGTCTTGAATGATTCCGCCGGCTTCTTTGGCGACAGCTATGATGGAGTGGATCATGTGGGATCAGTATAGTCGGGAAACGGGACAGGGGAAACGGGACCAGGAACCTGGACTCCGTATGCGGGAACGCTGTGGGCAGAGTAATTGGTTTTGCGGACACCTACCACCCTTCCGCCGGGTGAAGAAGCTGCCAAACCGCCAGTAGTGGGGTTGGGATTCAGGGATCCTACCGCCCAACGCCCATCAACACCTCCACAATCCTCTCCGCTGTCCTCCCATCCCACTTCTCGATTCTTGCGCCACCGTCCATACGCCGCTCGGGCGCTCGCTTTGCGGCCTCGAGGATCGCAGCTCCGTTTGGATGCACCAACTGGTTCGTGCCTTGAGTGCAAGTGATCGGCCGTTCGGTATTGGGGCGGACGGTGATGCACGGGACGCCGAGAAAGCTGCTTTCCTCCTGCAACCCGCCGGAGTCTGTAATTACCATTCCTGCGGACGCCACCATACTCAGCATCTCCAAGTACCCCACGGGCTCAAGCAGTCGGAGGTTCGTCGATTCGCTTGCAGTCCAACCCACCGAATCCAACTTCCTCCTAGTCCTAGGATGAACCGGGAAGATCACAGGCGACTCACGGGACAGTTCGCCCAATACACCCATGAGCTCGGAGAGGGTTGCCGGGTCGTCTACATTGGAGGGCCTGTGCAAGGTCACCACGGAGTAGTTGTCTCTCTCAGCGGGCGCGTCCAATTCCCGAGCCCGCGGCAGCGCGTATACCAGGGAATCGATCATGATATTGCCAACGAAGTGAACTCGGTCGGCCGCGACACCTTCGGCTTTGAGATTCTCATCCGCATCTGGTGAGGGCGTGAGCAGTAGGTTTGAGAGTCTGTCCGTCACTACCCGGTTGATCTCCTCCGGCATGCTCCAGTCGCGACTCCTGAGCCCCGCTTCCACATGCCCGACACTGACACCGAGTTTCGCGGCAACTAGTGCGGTCGCCACCGTAGAGTTGACATCACCGAAGACGAGAACCATGTGCGGTCTGACATCGAGACACACTGGCTCGAACGCTTGCATGATTGCCCCGGTTTGCCAGGCGTGTGACCCCGAGCCAACTCCCAGATTGTAGTGAGGATCGGGAATGCCGAGATCGTCGAAGAAGCTGTCTGACATGTTGCGGTCATAGTGCTGGCCGGTGTGCACCACAATGTGTTCGAAATCCGACCGGGCCGTGAGTGCCCTATCCAGAGGAGCAAGCTTCATGAAGTTGGGGCGCGCACCTACGACGGACATGATGCGCATCATGAACGACGTGGTCGGCACGCCGCCGCTGGCGTGCTGTGGTGACATCTACACATCAGTATGCCGTCAGCTGGAAATTTTCGTTGGATGTGGGCCCACCAATGGCATTGAGAACTCTGAGCAACACATCGCGCTTCCAAAACTTCCATACCATGGACGGCCGCGCGCTCGCTCAGCACCGCTGAACCCCTGCAGCACTGTCCATGCGGCAGCTAGGTACACACTTGAGGGCGGGTTCAGAAAATTGCAATCAACCCTGCTATCGTCGCAGGAATCGCCAACGCGAAGCCGAGCACCTGGAACCACTGGTATGTTGCCATGCCCGGACCACTATCCGGCACAAACACCACGTCCCCCGCGCGCATACTCAGCTGATCAAGTGTACGCCCCGCTGTGATCGCCTCCCGGAGAGCCTCTTCGTCCCAAATCTCGTCGTCGCCTCGCTCAATGCGGATCCGCGTGATCTCGGCGGTCGGTGTCGGCCCGCCCGCCGCCATGAGCGCGTCGTTCAGCAACAGCTCGGACGGAAGTGTGTAAAAGCCGGGCTGCCCAACAGCACCAGTTATCGTGACGGGGATCAGCGACCGTGCTCTGACTCTCGGGTCTCTGACAAACCTCCCTATGTACTCGGCCAACTCGGTCTCCAGCTCCGCCCTCAGGAGCCCCGAAAGCGACACGTCACCGATCAGCGGAAGGCTGAGCATTCTTCCCCGATCGACCGTGAAGGTGTCAGTGAGTGTG
>JBDGYW010000833.1:0-3321 GCA_039588935.1 Gemmatimonadota bacterium
GCGGTACGCGAATATTTTGGAGCGGGGCGTGGTTGTCAACGGCGATCAGGTCGTGGCGGCTGGTGGCAACTTGACAGTACATGAACCGACCAGTGTTTTTGCGGCTGGTGACAAGTGGTTGTACGCGATCAACCGCACGACTATTAGCACCGATACGGTACACACTATTACGACCGTAGCGTCCACGTCGATTGCCGTACCGCTTGGTGGCAGCTTCCAAGATAAGTCGATACTGATTAACCTTGGCGCGGACACAGGCGGGACGCTGTTGTCTGGTGGCACCTATGACCTACCGAACTGGGATGCTGCGGCAGTTGAGATTTACGAAGACCCGAACGGTGATTCGGTGATTACCAACTCTCGCGTGACGCTGGAAACTGGTGGCGAGGTATCGTACTGGGGTGGCACGCAACCACACTGGGTATGCCTGGTGTCTGCGGGCGGCGTACCAGTTAAGATATACATGGATTCCAATAGCAGTGCGGGTGGCGTTCCAGAGTACACCGCTGCCACGACACCAACGGCATCTTTTTCGTGGTTGAACCAGACAATCGTGGTGAAGGACGCTAACGTACCCTCCATAACCCAAATATGTACTAAGGGTCTAGCGGGCACGGGCTACGAGTGGGTGCCGCTCGGCAGTGGCCAAGCGTTCTAGGAGACAGCATGTTCAGGAAACTCATTAGTACCGCTGCGGCCTTGTTGATAGGTGCGACAGCGTTCGCTGCGGGTCCAGACTACACAATTTCGCAGGCTGAAGTGACCGCCAACATTACACTTGGCGCAGCGTGTTCGTTCCAGGGCACATACACTGTCCGAGAGAGCGGGCAGATGATTTCTTGCGTGTCGAGCATATGGACCGACATCACTCCCGGCGATGTGGCCGGCCCTGCCTCCTCTACCGACAACGCCATCGTGCGCTTTGATGGTACGGGCGGTGCCACCCTACAGGACTATACGAGCGGCGCGCCGACTATCGGCGATACCGGGGCGGTCGATATTCCTCTGACGCTGGACGTTGACGGGGTGATGCGGACTAAGGTGTGGCCCGTTATCGACGCTTCGCACCCCGACTACGGTGCGCTATGCGATAACTCCAATGACGACGCCGAAGAATTGCAGGCTGCGTTTGATGCGGTTCCCGCGGCGGGCGGCATTGTTCGCTTGCCCGCTGGCGATTGCAAGACTAGCGCCACGCTGACAGTAGACAGCAAGACTATGGTTGTTGGCACGGGCAAGGCAAGCTCCGGGTCGGGCGTCGGCACGCGAATTGTGGCGACCGCCGATACCGTAACCCCCATTATACAGGTAACGGGCGCGTCTGAGGGCAGCCGGGACTCCAATGTTATCTTGCGTGATTTTGGGATTGTGGGGCAGCAGGGCGTTTCGCAGGTTGGGTTGTATGTGAACTTCGCTACCGAGGTTGAGCTGTTCAATATGGGGTTTCACGATCTCGGCCAAGCGGAGCATCTGGATAACTTCTTCACGGTCAGACACCACCGCGTCGGCTATCGTACTAGCGGTACGGGCGATACAGCGGCAACGGCAACCGTCCGCATTGATAACCAATCATATACGGCCATTACCAGTGAACGAGCCATCTTCGCTGACTGCGTGTGGGAAGGTGACACGGCGGGCGGTAACAACGAACAAGGTACGGCGGTCTACGCAACTGGCAACAAAGTTTCAGATATCCAGATATATGATTCTAAGATGGATTACAACGCCACAAATCCCGACTTTCGTATTATAGTTATAGACAAGGTTACGACCGGCAAGATATCTCGCAACACTATCACGGCAGGCACCATAACTACTGCCGCCGCAGTTGTTGATATCACTGGCGACAATTCGGACAGGGCAACTGGTATCCTGCTCTCCGGCAACAACATTGTCTACAGTGCGACGGTCCCCGCCGTCCGGTTCGACTACGCCCGCCAATCCAGCATTACCGGAGACAGATACCAAGGCGATGTGGGCGCGGGCACGGCGGTTAGCGTTACGGCGAACGCGCAGACCATCACGGCTGGTCCCTTCTACTCGGTAGATGCCAACGATACGGCGCTATCAATGGCTTCTACTACTAGCGGCGCACACCACAACGAAGCAGGCGACCCCACCATCTACGCCATAGATGCCCAACTCAACTTGAGTGAGGGCATCCAGTTTGAGGGTGCTACCGCAGACGACTACGAAACGACATTCGCGATTACTGACCCCACCGCCGATAGAACTATAACCTTCCCCGACTCTAGCGGTACGGTCGCTTTCACTACGCCCGGCGCTCCCGCCATTCAGGACGAGGTGTACGGCCCCGGCTGGAACGCTGATACTACCAACGGTGCCTCGCAAAACAGTATATTCGATTACCTCATACAACTCGATACGGACAGCGACGGCGATGTGGATAGTTTCGATGCGACCGCGTTTCTTGCTGCCGAACTCGATCCCACCGTAGACACGGCTGATGAGATCGAGGCGATACTGACAAACGACGCGATGGACTTCGGCACTGGTTCGGTATCTGCGACTGCGATGGACGCGGGCGATGCCGCTATCACCAACGTGGGGCAGATAGATGTTGACACGCTAGACGCGGACGGCGCGGCCCTCGCGATAGGCGACAACGACGAAACCATCGCCATCGACTCTAGCGACTGGGATATCGACGCCACGGGCATAGCGACGGGCATGGGCAACATCACCTCGGACGGCACCATTGAGGGTGCTACGCTCACCGAGGGCGGCACGGGCGTCTACAACACCACCGAGAGTGACGCTGCGTACCAACCGCTTGAGACCACACTGACCGATATAGCGGACGGCACAATCGCAGAGAACCTAGTCAACACCGATAACCCGTGGGCCGACAACGAGGTGGCCGACACGCTGACAGTCGATGCATCCAGCACGGTTGACAACGCCGCGCTCGACGCTGACTTGCAGACCTTGGCGGCTCCGACCGCGTGGCGCGTGTTTTACTCCAACGGCAGCAGCGTGTTGACGGAACTCGCGCTGGGCGCTGACGGTACGTACCTGGAGTCCAACGGCGCTGCGGCGGCACCGACTTTTACCGCGCCTGCCGGTAGCGGTACGCTGACTACGGTCAAGGAAAACAATGTCGGTGTGGGTGACGCTGATATCGTCACAATAGACTTTCTTGGTGCGGACTTCGATTTAGCCGAAGATCCGGACACTGAAGTACAAGTTGTAATCGCTGCGGCGATAGCGCGTGACGCGGAGGTCGCCTTCTCGGATTCTGCTGACCCGGTGGTGATGACCACTACGGGTAGTGACGTACATTTCGGTGACGCCGCGGGC
>JBDGYW010000834.1:0-3319 GCA_039588935.1 Gemmatimonadota bacterium
GGCACTGTCGGAGAGACATCGATCCGCGTGAGTGTCGGGCTCCTGGACAAACTGATGAACCTCATCGGGGAGCTAGTGCTGGCCCGAAATCAGGTGCTCCAGCACAAGGACGATACACCGCTCGCCACAACGGCACAGCGACTGAATCTCATCACGACCGAGTTGCAGGAAGGTGTGATGAAGACCCGAATGCAGCCCATTGGGAACATTTGGAACAAATTCCCGCGGTTGGTGCGAGACCTTTCCGTGGCACACGAGAAACGGGTCCGGCTGGAGATGGATGGAGCGGACACGGAACTAGACAAGACGTTGATCGAGGCCATCAAGGACCCGCTCATCCATCTGGTTCGGAACGCCATTGACCACGGCATCGAGCGACCGGAAGACCGTGAAGCGGCTGAGAAGTCGGTTGAGGGCAGAGTGTATCTCCGCGCGTATCACGAGGGGGGACAGGTCAACGTCGAGATCACTGACGACGGCTGCGGTATTGATCCGGAGCGTCTCAAACAACTGGCACGCGAACGGGCACTCGTTCCGCCCGAGCAACTCGCGCGCATGGGAGACCGGGAGGCCACCCAACTGATCTTCCTGCCGGGCTTTTCCACCGCAGAGCAGGTGACGAATACGTCGGGCCGCGGTGTCGGGATGGACGTGGTGAAGACGAATATCGAGCGCATTGGCGGAACTGTGGACGTTCAGAGTACCGTCGGCCGCGGCACAACGATCAGAGTCAAGATCCCGCTCACACTTGCCATCGTCCCGGCGCTCATTGTGGAGAGCGGCGAAGAGCGCTACGCGATTCCCCAAGTGTCGTTGCAGGAACTCGTCCGCCTGGAGGGCGAGGACGTGAAGAACCGCATCGAATCGATACGTGGCGTGCCAGTGTACCGCCTACGCGGACGGCTTCTTCCCCTCGTGAGCCTCAGGGGCGAGTTGGGACGGGAGGGAGCGGACGGAGCAAGCGACGCTGTGAGCATCGTCGTGTTGCGTGCGGACGACTGCCAATTCGGTCTGGTGGTCGACGCCGTCGACGATACGGCCGAAATCGTCGTGAAACCGCTCGGCAAGTTCTTGCAGGGCACAAAGGTGTTCGCTGGGGCGACAATCATGGGAGACGGTCGCGTCGCCCTCATACTCGATGTACTCGGTCTTGCACAACGGGCCTCTCTCGTCTCCGATCTGCAGGAGCAGGTACTCGCGACGACGGACACCGCGGCAAATGTCGCCGATGAGGATCGGCAGACCATGCTCCTCTTCCAGACACCGGACGAAGGCCGCATGGCCACGCCGCTCTCGTCAGTGACGCGGTTGGAGGTGTTCCCCCGAACGCAGATCGAACGAACGGGAATCCAGGACGTGGTTCAGTACCGCGACGGAATCCTCCCGCTCGTCTACCTGCGGGACTTCCTTCCGGAGCGCCGCGCCGAGACTCGCACGCCAAGCGGACAAGACGCATCCGACGACGCCATCAACGTCATTGTCTACTCCTCCGGTGTACGGCCCTTCGGCCTAGTCGTGGATCGGATCGTGGACATCGTGGAGGAGTCCGTATCGCTCGATAGCGTTGCCAGTCGGGAGGGGGTCCTTGGCAGTGCGGTGGTTGGCGGACGGGTAACCGAGTTCCTGGACGTCGCCGCGGTGGTACGCCACAGCGACGAAACACTCAGCTGCCAAGCAGCATGATTCGAGATACGGGATGGAGGAACGCACCATGAGTGAGCATCAGCAGTTCGCCACCTTCTACTTGGATGGACACCTGTTCGGCGTACAGGTGGAACGGGTTCGGGAGGTGTTGCGGTATCACAAGATGACGGCGGTGCCACTTGCGCCGGAACCGGTGGCCGGGTTGATCAACTTGCGTGGCGAGATCGTCACGGCGCTGAGCGCTCGGCGGCGTCTTGGGCTTCCGGAGTCCGGTGACGACGCGCAGCCCATGAACGTCGTGCTCAGGACGGACAACGGCGTCGTCAGTCTCCTCGTGGATGAGATCGGCGACGTGTTGAACGTCAACCAGGACGATTTCGAGGAGCCGCCGGAGACCCTCGCGGGGCCGGTGCGAGAGTTGATTCCCGGCGCCTACAAACTGGCGGACGGGCTGCTACTCCAACTGGATCCAGACAGGGTGTTGTCGCTGGAGCAGAAGGATACATAAGACGAAAACAAGGAGGCACGAGTGAAGGCCTTGGTTATTGACGACTCCAAGGCGGTGCGCGGCATTCTCTACGATATGCTCACCGCCATGGGGTTTGATGTGGTGGCAGCATGCGACGGGGGGGAGGGGCTGGGCTGTCTGCAGAGTGACGGGTCGTTCGACGTGGCCCTGGTGGATTGGAACATGCCCGGGGTGGACGGCCTCGAGTTCGTGTGCACCGTGCGGGCCGATCACGCGTACGACGGCATGTTGATCGCGATGGTGACTACGGAGACGGAAATGGCGCGGGTGGCTAAGGCCCTCGAGGCAGGCGCAGACGAGTACGTCATGAAACCGTTCACGAAGGACGTCATTTTCGAGAAGCTGCGGCTCCTCGGGTTGGTTGGGGCCCACGAGTGACGACTGCACGGGTGCTCGTTGTGGATGATTCCGTCGTCGTGAGGCGGATCGTGACGGAAGTCCTATCACGGGAACCCGACCTCGACGTGGTCGGTACAGCTCCCAACGGCCGGATCGCTCTGGCGAAGATCCAGCAACTCAGTCCCGACATCGTCACCCTCGATATCGAGATGCCGGAGTTGGATGGTCTCGAAACACTGAAGGAACTGCGGCGAACTCGTTCCTCCTTGCCGGTGGTCATGTTCAGCACAGTGACGACCCGCGGAGCCGTGGCAACGCTGGACGCCCTGAGTCTCGGAGCCAATGACTACGCGACGAAACCTACCGATGTCGCGGACTTCGACGGTGCGGTGAGGCACATTCGCAGCGACTTGATCCCGAAGCTTAGAGGGTTGGTCGATGGGCAACCGCATCCGACGCGACAGAGCAGAGCAGGGCTCGCGACGGGAGGACGGTGGCTCGGCCGGCCGGCACCGCGAGGGATCGTGGTTGATGAGCGGAAGCACGAGCCCTCTGCTCCAGCGGATGCCGTGTTGATAGGAGCATCAACCGGGGGGCCGGTTGCGTTGGCCGAAGTGCTGGCCGAGTTGCCGCACGATCTGCCCGCTCCAGTGCTCATTGTGCAGCACATGCCCGCTCTATTCACTCGGCATCTCGCTGAGCGGCTAGCGTCGAAAACCGGATTGGACGTGCGGGAGGGACGTCAGGCCGAGGCGGTCGTGCCGGGGATGGTTCGGTTGGCGCCTGGAGGCCGCCATATGACGCTCT
>JBDGYW010000835.1:0-3315 GCA_039588935.1 Gemmatimonadota bacterium
CTTAGGATTTTCTTGGTACATTCTCAGTAAGTTGTTCATTCAAGATGCGCATCTCATGTACGACGATAATTTCTGATTCAATTGTTTCTGTAACGTCCATATCCTTTCGATTTAAAAATGTTGACAGCAGACCATTGTTTTTTACTTAGACTCCATCCCCGTCGGTGTCGTAACCAGACATTTTCCCCCCAAATATATTCCTGAAGCTAAAATGTCGTCTGTACTATATAAGATGCCGTTTCTTAACTATAAAATGTTGATGGTTTTCTTAAAAAAATGTTAATGAAATTGCTGGGAAACAGTGATTCTTGGGCCATTTCTCCTACATTTACGCCTAATGTTACGTTCTTGTTAGTTTCATACTCTTTTGCGGACACTCCGCTCTCGAGTCTTATAATAAAAGTATGTCCGCTGTGGTGAATAAATATACGCTGCTACAGTCGAAACTTCAAATAAAAATTATTTAATTTTGGTTGTTTTCAATGTTATATGGAAGTGGACGATATATCGTGTGAACTGAAGCCGCGTCCCAAAACACGTCCCAAGCTTGCATCTTTGGTGCAACTTTGGTTCTACTTTAGTTTACCGTTCGTTTCATAAGTCTTTATTCTACAGTCATAAACGTCTTTGCCACAAGGACTTACAAACCGCAAAGTCGGACTTAAAATCCGTGTGTCGGCGCCAATTCTGACCAGATGAGTTTATGTAGCCTACGGGCGTCGCGAAAGTGCGCTACGCCGCCTCTACAGAAACGAGGATCTTGTGCCTTCCCTCACCCCTGATCAGGTGACAGATCCAACGTCGTTGAATCCTGATAACGGTTGTCAGCATCAGGGGCATCAGTCGTGCTCCAGCGCTGGCGGTCGATCGCGAAATCCAGTTTGTATCGACTGGCAGTAGACAGCGTTCGGGCGTCGCCCGCTTCGTCTACAGGAACCAGGAAGGCACGCATCGCCGTCTCATCCTGGAGCACATGGAGGTCCACGGCCTGCCACTCCCAGCGTGGGACGAACCAGTCGATAATCCGACCGCGATTCGGATCCACAGCAACCATGATTCCATCGAGAGCGTCACTTGCAGCCATATCCAGACCGAGACGGGGCGTCGTCACTGACGTGATCTGTGTGCCCTCTGCCTTTGCTCGTACGCCCAGCATGTTGCCGCCGCGGCGTTCCGCCCACCCCGCCCAGCGCCGTATGTGAATACGGCCGTCGTCCCCCACCGACAGCACCTCGACTACCTCGACACGGTCGCCCACACGCAGCCCCGAGCCGCCGCGGCCCGCCGCATGCTCGTCAAGAAACACCCACACGTCCGGTCCCTCATGAGTCACGGCCATAGTACCCTCAGAGAAACTGAGTGTGATGTTTTCGCGCGTTCTGGCACCCAAGAGTGGACGTAGCCCGTCAGTCAGAGTGCGATCAGAAGCTCGGAGCAAGATCCGGCCCAGGGCTTCCCGGTCCAGTAGATCGGCAACGGAGTGCGAGACGGGCAGACGTGTGTCGGAGCGACGTGCTCGGGCTGGTATATCAGGTCCGGTACCAAGTCGGGATAGCTCTAAAGCCTCACCCCACAAGTCCCATATCAAGTGTCTTAGCGCATCGCGTATTCTCGCGATGTTACCCCGCTGCACCCGCACCAGCTGCCTCAAGCCGACAGTCACCTCTTCGACAAAGTCTAGAGGTTCGGGGGACTCCAGCAGGAAGCCGGTGATGTCGGCACCGCTGCCAATCCGACTGATCAGCAGATGCTCAACCTCCTGCACCAAAGGCACCGCCAAACCTTCGACCCAGCGCAGGAACAAGCCTTGGCGTGCCTCCAGTGAACCATCCGCCTGCATGGCATTGAGTACCTCCGCGCCTGTGGTGGACCACAAAGAAGCAACACTCTCCACCGTGGAACCCGGTCCTAGCACATCGGGGGGGATCACGCCCAGCCGCCCGTTGTAGCTCTGAATATGTCGGGCGAAGCTGCGGTAGCGGCTCGTCGCAAATGTGAAGGTATACATATCCAGGCCTTCCACCCGCAGGCTGCGGAAGCGTACCCCACCGCTTCCAACAAGTGCCAGTCTCCCCTCGCGCAGGTCGCTGCGATCGGCCTCCACGGTGGTGTCACCGCTCTTCACCTGCAGTCGGTCATCGAATGCCGACACTGTGAGCACCACCCATTCCTCGTCACCTGCGAGGGGCGCCGTGGCCAGCGACACCAACTCCGTACCGCTGCGGCGACTCAGCAACGCTATCTCCCGTCCGCCACCGGTTGCCGGTCGTACGACTGCATACAGTCCCCGGTTCGGAGGGCCACTACCACCAGGCAGTGACAAGGCGAGTCCAGCCGTACCAGTGTCTGGACACACACTCAACTGGATGCGCAGATGATTCCAGTCTTCCTCACCGAAACGGGCATAACACAGCTGCCCACCAGCGGTCAGCCTTAGCTCGCCGTCCAAGACATCCCAGGTACTGTTGGTATTGCCACTGTCGCGTAGGAGGGTTAGGGCAGTGAGGTCGGCGCTAACAAACGTCCGGCGGTCCACAAATGGGGCCCCTTCCTGACGCACTGTAGCCCGATAGCTGGTGCCTGCCAACCACAACTCGGCGCCAAGATTCTCTGGATCAGGTTCACCTTGAGGTCTAGCTATGAGCAGCGGCGAGATTACCTGGGTTGGATCGGCAAGAGGGCAACTAGTGTCGAGTCGTTGGGTGATCTGAGCAAGGCGCGCTCGCAACGGGTTCACACTGATAGCGTTTGCTACCAGATCCTGGGATGCAGTGACCGCGTATTCCCACGCACGCGCTATGGCGCCACAGACCAAAGTGCGGTGGGTAACAATCCAGTCATCGTCAGTGGCGGTATACTTGGTATTTGGCTTCGTGGCAGTATCCGGCCGCGTCGTCAACGCCATTCGGAATAACTGATGGCGTTCTTCGATCGTGCCCGGCGGACGCAAGGACAAAGGTACGGCCACATAGAAGTCTTCTTGAAAGGCAACGGCGATTGGCTCTTCGCGATAGACGCGACTTCGACCTCCGCAGTACACGGAGCGTACGTACGACTCGATCTCTTCGCCGATGCGCTCCTGTGCATTGAGACCTGGCAGCCCCTTGGTCTCAAAATACAGGTACTCCTTAACCTCGCTTTGTGTTGCTTCCACACTCGGGTGGGCAATCGACAGTTGCACTCTGGTCTCAATCTCGTACTGATGGTTCGGCAGGAAAAACAGCTTTCCCTTGGCTTCCCACGTGGTCTGGAAGTCACTCCTTGAGGAATCGCATCGCACTCTGTCGCGTATGACGCGGAGGTACTCCTCCATAC
>JBDGYW010000836.1:0-3309 GCA_039588935.1 Gemmatimonadota bacterium
TCAGGACCAAGGCACGCCGCTTCCCGCGCCCCCGGAAACGGAACATGGAAATCGGCGGCGGCAAGTACCGCTCATCCTGGCGGCCAGCGGTCTTTACCGCGACCGAGCGTGATACATCCGCAGCCGGCTACTACTTCGCATCGCAAGTGCGGCAGAAGAACGTGCCGATGGGCATCATCACACTGGGAGCAGACAATCCGCCGCTGACCTGGGTCTCCTATGAGGCCATGCAGACTGCGGCAGGCTTTGAGAAGGAGCGGGACGAACTGAACTTGGTCTACCCCGATACCGACGTATGCAAAGCCGCAGTGGTCCGGTACATTGACACGCTCAAGCAGTACGGTCGCGAGATTGTGGCGCTGCGCAAAGCCGGCAGGGACATCCCCCGTGCGTTGGGCGAAAAGGCGCCGGACTTCCCCCAGCCCTACTACAATCAGTGGGCGAGTGAAACCGAGACCGCGACCCACACGTACAACTTCTGCATATGTCCCAACACACCGCTTGCGGTAAGCGGCGTGGTGTGGGTACCGGGCGCGAAGAACATGGGGAAAGATGTTGCCAGATACGCTGCTGCCCTGGAGACCTATGCTGCCAGCCTGCCGCAGACATATGGCCAGGACAAGGTCACATTCGTCTACGCCCAACCCACAGCCGAGCTTGTGCCTGGAATTGCCAAGCCGAAGATCGAGAACGGCGAGAGCGTCGACTTCGGTGAATGGCCGAAGAGCCTGAAGGACATTGCCACCAAACTCGGCGCCTTGGCGGCTGAGAAGAACTGAGAGTGAAACAGTGAACGCGCCGAATGGCCGACCCAATATCGTGATCTTCTGCACCGATGAGCAGCGCTCGGACCATCTGGGCTGCATGGGGAACTCCGTACTGCAAACCCCCAACATCGACCGCATCGCCGCCGAGGGTGTGCTGTTTCGCAACTGCTACAGCTCAAGCCCCACCTGCATGCCGGCGCGAGCCACCATGATCACGGGACTCACCAATCGTGCGTCGGGCGTGCGTTCCAACGGAGTCTCCCTGCCTGAGGATATCCCCACGCTGCCCGGGCTGCTGGCCGAGGCGGGCTCCCGCACCCATTCGGTGGGCAAGCTGCACCTCAAGACCTGGGGGAAGCCCGGAGGCTTCGACGTGAGCGAGGTCGAGACCCCCGAGCAGAACCCCGAACGCCGCATATTCTGGAACAGGGCGATGATCAGGAAGTCGCCGGACAACTACTACGGATTCCAGACCCAGGACTCGGCTCACGGCCACGTGAACTACATCAGCGGTGATTACAAGACATGGCTCGACGACAACCACCCGGGGGCCTTTGACGGGTACGCCTGCACGAATTCGGATCCGAAGCCGCTGACGATTGACCCTGAGCTTCACTACAACACCTGGATTGCCGATCGCTCCATCGACTTCATCCGGGAGCAGAGCGGCAGGGATGAGCCATTCTTCCTGTGGTGCTCCTTCCCCGATCCCCATGAGCCCTTTGCGGCGGTGAAGAAGTGGAGCGACGTCTATGACGATGTGGATATCGAGCTTCCGCCATGCACTACCGAACTCAGTCCGCACAGCCGATCGGAGACGATGAATGCCATTGGCAAGGGCACGGAGGTCCAGGATCCGGAGCATGTCAGGAAATGCATCCGCCAGACCTACGGCATGGTCTCGCACGTCGATGAGCAGGTTGGCCGCGTGCTGGGTTCACTGGAAGAAACGGCCATGGCCGGGAACACCGTCGTGATGTTCATCTCCGACCATGGCGATCAACTGGGCGAGCACGGCCTCTTCCATAAGGGCATCTACCCCTATGACGCTCACGCTCACATCCCCTTCGTGGTCAAGGTTCCCTGGTCAGAGCATAAGGGACAAGTCGTGGAGGATGTGGTCAGCATGCTCGACCTGGCGCCGACGGTTCTCGATCTGGCAGGTGTTGAGCAGCCAGAGGATGAACTCATGAGCAATTGGTGGCGCGATAAGCATCAGCCGGTTGCGCCGTCCCTGCCCGGGGAAGTCCTCACCCCCGTCCTGCTGAACGGCGCACGCCCCAGGCGCAGGAACGCACTCGTGGAGTATGATTCGGATCTGGTCACACCCTTCGATCTTCTACAGATGCGTTGGCTGGTGACCAATGAGTTCAGGTTGGTTCACTACGCACCCACGAACGAGATTCTTCTGTTCGACCGCAGGAACGACCCCCATGAGATGAAGAACCTGGCCAGGGATCCTGAATACCGGTCTGTGGTCATGGACCTGCTCCAGCAGCTTCTATGCGAGATTTCGCGCACCGAGTCCCGTCGCCCCCGACAGATTTGCGGAGCGTGAAACAGGTCTATGAAAAGACATCTCTCGAGATCTGTCCTGAATCTGGTGCTATGCTGTGATATCCTCGGCACGAATGCCGGGGCTGCGGAACCGGACGTCTCACTGAAGCAGTTTGCCGCCCCACCTTCGAAGTTCCGCCTAGTTCCCGTCGGGAGCGGGCGATCGCTGCCCGGTGCGGTCACCTCGGGCTTTCCCTGAGACGAGGACAACCTGTGACGAGAAGCATTCCCAATTGTCTCTTGGTGGTATCCATCTTCCTCATGAGCATTCCATCCAGATCGATCGCCGCAACGCGGGACTACGAGTTTGACGGGATGGTCTCGCGCACAGTCCTGGAGAGCTACCTCTCTCGTGCAGTTACGCACGCCGGGCTTTGCAGCAGCAGCCCGGACCCCACGACTGCCAGCCTCGACGACGACATTCGGATGCTGACCGATATTGGGGCCAAGTTCGTTGGCCGAGCGGCGTTCGCGTGGGAACTTCCTGCGGATGAGGATGCTCACTTCGCACAGGCGAAGGCAGCGGCGGACAAGGTCCACGAGGCCGATCCCGACATCATCCTGCAAGCTTGCATATTCGAGATCGTCACAACCGATGTCGAGAAGGTCCCGATACCCGCCTGGGTGTTCAGGGAGTTCGGCCTCCCCGAGGAGAAACGCAGTTTCCGCTACAGGGCGATGCTCTACGACAAGGGCCGACGAGAGAACCAATGGAGACGGGGGGCATCGGTTCCTGACATGAGCAAGCTGGAAACACGGCTGTGGTTCTACTACCGGGGCAGGCGCTACATCGACTGTGGGATCGAGGCGATCCACTTCGGCCAGGTCATGATCATGGACGACGCAGACCCTGGACACCGCCACTGGATCGACATGCTGAACCGCGTGCGCGCCTACGCGAGCAGGAACGCCCGAAGACATCTTGTGCTGTGTGATGCGCACACGCACGGGGAAGTGGAGGATGGCAAGCTGCTGCTCGATTTCC
>JBDGYW010000837.1:0-3307 GCA_039588935.1 Gemmatimonadota bacterium
GATCGAATCCAACATCGACTCCACCGCCGGAAGGCCAGAACTGCCACCCCACCAACCCCACCACCGCCACTACCGCCGCGCCTGCGATTGCGGGAATCAAGGGGCTCCGTTTCTTGATCACCACTTCGCCAGTCGTTGGTCTCCGCAGCATCGCGCTCTTCCGCACCTGCGTCGGAGCACCCGATGCAAGCACCTTCAGAGCCTCGGACATCTCTCCAGCGGTTCGAAAGCGATCGGCCGGCGACTTCGACATCGCGCACGTGATCACATCCTCCAACTCCTCCGAGATCGTCTCGCGCATGATGTGAGGTGGAGTGATGTGGTCCATTGTATGGCGGGCAATGATTGCCTGGGCAGTTGGCCCTGTAAAAGGGATCTGGCCCACCAGCATCTCGTACAACGCACATCCCAGGCTGTACACGTCCGTACGACCATCCACGTTGGGATCGCCGTTGGCCTGCTCCGGACTCATGTAGGCGGGAGTACCGATCACCGTGCCTGCCTGTGTGAGATCGGAACCGCCTGATACACCAACCGCGCGGGCAATACCGAAGTCCGTTACCACCGCATGGCCGCCGACTAGCAAGATGTTCTCGGGCTTGATGTCCCGGTGAATCACTCCATAGCTGTGCGCCAGGCTCAACGCCTCAGCAACCTCGCCGGCAATCTTGACGGCCTCCTCGAGGCCGAGTTGCTGTTCGCGATCGATCAAGTCGCGGAGAGACTCACCCTCGACGAATGGCATGACATAGTAGAGATGCCCATTCGCTTCACCGGAATCGTACAGCGGTAGAATGTGCGGATGACTGAGTTTGGCGGCAATTTGTATTTCCCGCAGGAAACGCTCCGCCCCCAGCGATGCGCTCAGGTCAGGCCTGAGAACCTTGATCGCGACGTGTCTGTCGTGCTTGAGGTCGCGGGCACGGTACACGACGGCCATGCCGCCGGCACCGACTTCGCTCACCAGGTCGTAGTGGTCAGCCAGCGCAGACTTGAGGTCTTCGAAGGTCTCGGTCATCGGCTTCTAATATTAAGTCACGGCGACTTCTGCGCGAGGGGACACCTCTCCTTGCACTTTCCGGTACCCCGCATATATACGGTAGCAACACAATCGACCGGACCAACTGCCGCCTTCCATACCGAACCTGCGTTCGGCCATCCAGTTGGTCACACACAATTCGTCAGGGAGTAGAAACCATGCACCCTTCATTGTCTCGCACAACAGAACCACATGCGCGAACGGCACAAACGACAATGCTGCTCGGAATCGTCGCCGTAGCGATTTTCGTCGCGCCTGCAGCCGCATGGGCGCAACAAAACGACCTGACGTACACGGAGAAGATCCTCGAATTCACTACAGAGCCGTTCTTTCTCACGCCATACGTTGACCATCTTCCTGCTTCCGAAACGGTACCGACACCGCTCGACGAATTGGGCCACATCGCGGGCGCCGCGGATGTCTTGACCTATCCCGCGGACATCCACGCTTACATGAGGGCCGTCGCGACTGCTTCTCCGCGCGTAGAGGTTCTGACGATGGGGATGTCGGAGGAAGGTCGAGAAATGATCCTCGTCATCGCGTCCAATGAGGAGACGATGGCCCGCATCAACGACTACAAGGATATGCTCGTCGCGTTGGGCGACCCGCGGGCAACGAATGAAGACGAAGCTGAACGATTGATCCCGAATGCCAAACCCATCTACTGGGCCACGGGAGCAATGCATTCAGGGGAAACCGGATCTCCCGAAATGCTAATGGAGCTGGTCTATCGGCTCGCAGTCGAGGAGACGGACTTCATCCGAGGCATCAGGGACAACATGATCGTGATGGTGACTCCGGTACTCGAAGTGGACGGCCGCGCTAAGCAGGTCGACATCGCGATGGCTGCGAGACGGGGCTCCGAGGTCAACTTCCCGGGCAGGCTCACATATTGGGGCAAGTACGTCTCACACGACAACAACCGTGATGGAATTTCGTTAGGCCTTGCATTGTCGCAGCATGTCGCGCGCACGTTCCTGGAGTACAGGCCGCTCGTGGTGCACGACCTCCACGAGTCGGCATCGCACCTGTATACGTCCACCGGCCGCGGCCCGTACAACGCCTGGGTGGACCCGATCGTCATCAACGAGTGGAACAATATCGCTTATCAGGAAGTCCGAGAGATGACCGCGATGGGGGTACCTGGCGTCTACACGCACGACTTCTATGACGGCTGGGGACCCAACTACATGTTCTGGATCGCGAACATGCACAACGCGATCGGCCGCTTCTATGAGACGCAAGGCGCGGGTGACGGATCCACCCGCGTGCTCCGCACCAGGGTGGAGCGCAACTGGTCCCGGCCCAACACGCCACTCCGCGAGGTGATGTGGTCCATTCGCAACAACGTAAACCTTCAGCAAAGCGCGTTGTTGATCGGAATGAACTATGTCGCAACCCACAAGGAAGAATTCCTGAGGAATTACTACCGCAAGGCCCAGCGTTCAGTGGCAAAGGCGACGGCCGAAGGCCCTGCGGCATACGTATTCCCGGCCAGCGATCCACGCCTCGGGCAGCAGGCACGGCTCCTTCAGCTGCTACAGAAGCACGGCATCGAAATCCATCGCGCCGACCGACCGTTCACGGCTGATGAGACCGAGTTCGCGACAGGCAGCTACGTGGTGCGCCTCGACCAGCCGTTCTCCCGCGCAGCCGATATGGTGTTGGACCGGCAGTACTACAACCCCAACGATCCCAGACCTTATGACGACGTTGGCTGGACGCTCGGCCCGCTCTACAACGCCGAGACTGTTCGTATCGAAGATCCGGGGGTACTCTCAGCACGGATGTCGCTGGTCGATGGAGAGGTATCGGCGCCGGGCGGTGTGGAATCGGGCGGTTCGCCTGCGGCGTTCGCAATCAATTACAACGCCGACAACAACCTCACCAAGTTCAGATTCCAGCACGAAAGCCTTCGCATCGAAGCAGCGGAGGAAGGCTTCGATAGTGGAGACCGTGAGTTCAACCCCGGGAGCTTCATCATACCGTCAGCCGGAAACCCCACTGATCTCCGGCAGACTCTCGAACAGGCTGGGGTCGAGTACGGATTCACTGCTTACGGCCTGGCCTCAATACCGGAAGTCCCCACTCATGCTGTGGGTACACCGCGCGTCGCGGTCTTGCACACTTGGCAGTCGACACAGGCCGAAGGATGGCTCCGGATGGGGCTGGACGAGTATGAGATTCCCTACGAGTACATATCGGTGCACGAAGTGCGCGACGAGCCCAACCTCATTGGCCGCTACGATGTGATTGTTATGGGACCGT
>JBDGYW010000837.1:3323-4836 GCA_039588935.1 Gemmatimonadota bacterium
CAATGCCCTCAGCATTGTGCAGGGCCTCACCGGCAACGAGCCGATCGTTTGGAAGGCCACAGACGTTACGCCCAACATCGGCCGTGTTGACGACAGCGACGACATGCGGGGTGGCCTCGAGCTCGAGGGCGTCCTCAACCTCGCCAACTTCGTCGAGGCGGGCGGCACCTTCTTGACGATTGCAAACAGCTCATCGTTGCCGGTTCACTTCGGCCTTGCAAGAGGCATTCAGGTCAAACAGACCCCGACGCTTTGGGCACGTGGGGGCGTTTACCGAACCCAACTAAGAGACAGGAACAGCCCCATCGCATACGGATACGACAGCGAGCTGGGCGTTTACTTCAACTCAGCCCCTGTGTTCACTGCCGCCAGCTTCGGAATGCGACGGTTCGGCGGATTCGCCGCGGGGCCCACAGGAGACCTCGGCGCCGAAGGCAGTACGACAGCGCGGCGTACAGGAAGAGGCGGACTCAACGACGAGGATATCGTGCAAGGGCGTCCGCGCGACCTGGGCGCTGCGGGTGTCGCGGAATTCCGGGAGTCTGACCAAGACCGGCCCGCCCAACCGGGCGGGAGGGGGCCCGCAGCCCGGCCATCCTACAGAACCGTCTTTGCCTTTGCCGGTGACCCGACAGAGCTTCTCATCAGTGGGGGCATCAGGAACGGCCAGGAGATCACAAATGCGCCGGCATTGGTAGATGCCACTCTAGGCGAAGGGCATGTTGTCCTATTCAGCTTCAATCCGTTCTGGCGCAGCGAGACGCTCGGGTCGTATGCGCTCGTATTCAATGCCATGCTTCACCATGGGAACCTGGACGCCGGCGGCAACTAGGCCGAACACCTAGCCTCCAACCGGGCGCAACTCCCCCGCGAGTTCACTAGACTCACGGGGGAGTTCGTTTTCCGCAGTTGCCCCGAGCGGTCGGCCTGTGCAGACTATCTTGCAGCATTCTTCCTCACAATATCCGGGGTATTCGATGAGAACGCCGATCTCCGCAACCGTCTTGACATTGGTCTGCCTCCTTGTAGTGGGTGCGTATGAACTCCACGCGCAACAGTCAGACGCGACTCAGCTGTATTCACCTGCCCTTTTTGAAGATCTGAGTTTCCGCATGATTGGGCCGACCCGAGGGGGACGCGCCACGACGGTTACCGGAATCGCGGAGGAGCGCGGGACGTTCTACATGGGAGCAACCGGCGGCGGCGTCTGGAAAACGACCGACTACGGCCAGAATTGGAGCAACGTCTCCGACGGCTTTTTCGAGACCGCCTCGATCGGCGCGATACAGGTGGCTGACTCCGACCCGAACGTCGTCTACGTCGGCACCGGATCAGACGGCATTCGCAGCAACGTCATCACGGGGCGCGGTGTCTACAAATCCACCGACGCAGGCCGAACCTGGACATTCGTCGGCCTGCGTGACGTCGGGCAGATCGGTGCGGTCGAGGTTCATCCTCAGAACCCGAACATCGTATTCGTAGCCGCGATCGGTCACGCCTTCGGACCCAACCC
>JBDGYW010000838.1:0-3303 GCA_039588935.1 Gemmatimonadota bacterium
TCGGGAAGAGACAGGTGTGACCACCTCAGGCTGGGGAGGTACGCGCAAGCCCAAGTTGTGGGTAACTGAAGGGTATTCTGGGGGTATTACAGGTACGTCGTAGACAATGGCTGCGGCCGGACGACGTGATCTACCCGGTTTTCGGACTTGTCGAAGCGGAGATTGGGTGGACGACCGATGACGAGAACAGGTACTGAGAGCGCGGAGCCGTCGCGGCAAGTGTGCTCTCGGAACTCCGTGGTAAGAATAGCGTCAGCCACCAAAGAAGATGATTTCGCACTTATTCAACGGTGAATAAGTGAACGCCTATGCAAGGTTTGCACAGCCGTCAGTCCTGTAGGTAATCTATCTGAGTCAACTACTGCCACAGGAGCACCGCCAAGGCGTACCTTGGTGATCAACGGGGGCAGCGCGGTGTAGTATCAATGTGAGTTCTCGCTGGCAGCAGGATTGTGATGTGGAAATCCGAAGTTGTTTGTTAACAACAGGTTGCAGAAGGGTTGTGATCCCGTGACTTGACTTTTTATCACGTTCGGCCGACAATAGGACCAGTCGTCTCTGGACTTGTTCCGAGGCGATTTACCTCCCCCGGGTCTGCGGCGACGCACACCCGGGGCTTTTCTGTTGGGGGTGTCAGCGTGGCTGACCGTGCGATTGTCTTCATCGATGGCAACAACTGGTATCACTCCCTGCGTGACGCTGGCGTGCCAAACCTCATGGACCTTTCCTACTCAAAGATCTCAGAGAAACTACTCGGCCCCCGCGAATGGGTTGGCACCCGATACTACATAGGTGCTCTCAAGCAGGAAGGGAACAAGCAGCTATATGCGGATCAGCGTCGGTTCTTGTCGCTAATCCGCGCGGATGACAGCCGCATATCGGTGCATCTCGGGAGGATTGAGAAGCGGTTGCAGGAGAACCCTCTTGCAGACGCCCTTCTCCATGCTCTGCATAGCGGAGAACTCAGCCTGTCAGACGCTGACGCGGTGCGGCTGCGTGACCTGGCACAAGCGTATCGACAGGTGCTGGTGCCGAAAGAGAAGGCGGTAGACATCCTAATGGCGGTGGACATCGTCGAGATGGCGATTGCCGACAAGTTCGACGCTGCCTATCTACTCACGGCAGACGGTGACTTCACTCCCGCAGTGGAATCGGTACGGTCGAGGGACAAGAAGGTGTACGTCGCGTCGCCATCATTCTCGTCTCAACTGAACAAGGTTGCGAATAGCTTCATTCCGTTGAAGGCCAATTGGCTTGCTGACTGTTTTCGATAAGGACGAGAGCATCGAGCCCCTAGAATCGCCTCTGCGGCATCTTTCTCCCCTGGTGGTGTCTTTCGTTTGCCAAGCTCCCGATCGTGTCTCCTGCCTAGGAGCTAAGCTCCTTAACCGGCTGTGCCGAGGTCGTCACTCAGGTGGCTCCAGTGAGAGCCGTATGTACTCGACAAGGCCCGTCTGTGCCGGGATACAGATAGTCCAGGGTTTTGTAAGTTGGCTCTTCCGCATGTATGCATCGAGATCGCGGAGTGACTTGAGGATGCGCTCCCTCGTCTCTTTCGAGTAGTTGAACCTCCCCCGACTTCGTGCCGCCAGGTAGCTATCCCTCCAACTGCTCGCCCACAGCTCATCTATTATGTGGCAAAAGGCGAACCAGGCCACCGCGAGTACGTCACCCTCGGTCACGCTCTCGGCTCTTGTTGCCTGGACAAGTGGGTCGAGGTTTGGCGACTCTTTCAGTTGCAAAAGTGAATTGGTACGGAGGAGTGCAGGCCCGGCAGCGTGGACCGAGGACCCTACTGCGGCGTAGAGCAAGTGTCCAAAGAACTCGACGAACAAAAAGGACATGCCGTTCAGGACGCGATTCTGACCGTATGCAGAGTCCGTTGCAAGGGCCGCATCGACTTCCTCCCGAGGGGCGGTTGGGTCGAGCCCCATGCGGCTGACGGCCTCCTCTGTTGCCTCGGACGCGGATGAGTTCCGCCGCCTTTGGAGCTTCCTCCGTGACCAACACGCTCCTGAGCAGCGTTCCCAAATCTGGATACTCGACGTTCAATCGCGCCATCGGTGTTATGACTCTGCAACCGGCAGGCTCTTTGCTCTCAACTTGGCCTCTTTCCGAATCGCGGACAGCGTTGGGTGAAAGGGATGTGCTTCGTTGTGATCCAGATTCAGAGGCAGAGATAGCGTATGGATCAGGTGATCTTCCGGCACCCACGGTTCGGGATGAACGACCCATACGACGTAGGCGTTGCGTTCCAACCACTCCGACAGAGCAGCCTCCCCAGAGTGAAACGTCAGGCGTTTGCCGCGACCAACTCTCCGCAACTCGATCCCCAATGAGTCCGAGAGCAAACATCCCAACGTTAGTCGAAGCGTCGATCCCTCTGCGTTTCCCTTCATGTGGTAACGGACCCGTTTCGCGAGGTTCTGCTTGCTCGGTTTGCCGCGAAGCGGTGGCTTCTTCGGTGAGATACCAACGTACAGCAACGTCAGGTCGTCAACAGTTACACAACCATCCGTGGGCACCGATGGCGGAATCTCGCGGAAGTACCACCCGTAGAGGCCGGGCCGCTTCGGCACGACGGAGGATTTTGTGAGTACCTCTGCCCGCGAAAAGACCCGCGACGGAGATACGATGGTCTGCTTCACGGTGTCAGGCAGTTCAGTGTGTGTCATGGTGTGATGAGTTCAGGACCGTGAACGTCGGTGGCGAAGTGAGGTTCTTCACGCACGGCCCTCTCCGCGTTTATGATCCGGCTCTTGTTCGGATGGGTAGAACCCCTTGCCCGGTATCAAATGGCGCAGTAACAGCACCACCGTGAAGGCAAGAGCTTTTCTCGGCATGAGTAACCTCCATCGGTGAGTTGATTGGGGTCAACCGATGGTCCTGGTCTCGTCGTCGGGCGGGCGTCCTACTGTGGCGTCTACTGCGGCGTCCTACTACGGCGTCCAGCTACGGCGTCTACTACGGCGGCGGGGCCACGAGGGCCATCGGCGTTTACTGTCAGTTCAGTGAGGGCGACAGCCGATTATGTGGCTGGGTGCACGGGTCCGCAAGACAAAGCCCCGAGCGCCGCGAGACGCCCGGGGCTTTAGCACAGCGCCCGGCGCGGGGCCGGGCGCGTGGCAACAGTGCGGCGTATACGCCATTCGTCGGGTCCTAGGGGCCTACACAGGCGTCGGTAAACTGATCCACACGTACCGTCATGGGATCGGTCTTGAAATCAGCAATCCAGACCTCGTGCACTCTGATCTTAGAACCGGATGGACCCCTTAGCAAGTAGTTCATGGTGAGGTTAGAGAC
>JBDGYW010000839.1:0-3298 GCA_039588935.1 Gemmatimonadota bacterium
ACGTCGAAATCGGCCTTTCCCAATACCCATCGAGCGAGTTGTTGAAAGACTCTCTTCGTCATCTTCTCACGCCCGGTCCAGTCGGGTGACAACCCCTTCCCACAGACTCACCAAAGCCTCCCGGGTGTCACGGAGCTTCTCTTCTCCGGCAACGGTCAGTGCGAAGTACCGTCTTACTCGCCCGGTCTCCTTCACCGCATGATCGTCGAGGCGAGAACGGAGGAACCCCTTCTTCTCCAACCTCTTCAAAGCGATGAAGACCGCCGACTGGGCCACCTCCCGGCCGGTTCTCTCCTCCAACTCAAACACCACCGGAACGGAGTAGGACTCCTCCCCCAACCGCAGGATCGCAAGGAGGACCATATGTTCGAACTCGCCGAGGTTGTCTCTTGGCATCCGATCTCTCTCCTCGCCAGAAGGTGGCTCACTACTTATGCTATTGAGCCTTACGCTTCATTCCACTCAAAGTTTCAGATCAAAGTTTCAGAATGTGTCCGGCCCATTCAGCCAGTCACCGCAGGTGGGAGATGTTTGGCAGTATATCGCGAGGCTAGTGGAGGGCGAGTAGGCTGCCGGCCCTCCTAAAGACCTCGATACAGTCCTCGTGTGCCTAGAATGTGCGTGTGCAGACGAACAAGAAGTGTCACTAAATGACACAACTCGTCAGCATGAAGCCGCGTCATGAGGTCTCTTGATGTCGTTTGGCGCACGTGGGAATCGATTTCACGGACTCCTTGCCTTCCCCTTCCGATCATTCGATTTTGAAAAGGACCCCAAACGGTACCCCAACTGCGCAGAACTCAACGTCGTTCACAGAGATTCAGCGCTTTTCGCATTTGTGACTATCGACCACTCTTCAGTGCTGAATGCATCTCAGGAACACACGACGGCACGAGCTCCGGCGTAACTTTTGACCCGTAGGTCCTGTGTGGACGACCCCACTTCCCCGCCACTCCGCTCGCGTGCGCTTCGCGACGAACCCCAGCCCGGTCATGTCGAGAGCCCCGTCCCGACGGGGCTTCTTAGTTCTGGATGATCCCTTCCCTGCGGTACCCCTTGATCTCCCGACCGCCCCTGTGAAAGACGAACGGAATGATGTGGCCAGTCTGTCTCTGCGGCTCCTCCGTCCGCCCTCTGTCTGTTGAGCAGTGCCTCGAGTTGCGGAAACGAAGCGAACGCAAAGGTGCGCCCCATAATTTCCGAAGGAATCCTCAGCCTCGTGCAGTACCATAGTCGACAAACCCAATGCTCCCTCGCCTGCTTGCAGAAGCGTTTGCAGCACCATGTGCTCGATGGGGTTCCCGCCATGTAATCTCTAGCACAAACCATGTAATATCTTGAGGCCCGGTTCTGCTTTCCTGTGACAGGGTGTCCATCAGCAATGGTGTTATTTGAATCGATGGCAAACTGTGGACTCTGAAAGGGGTAAGTCCATGAAGATTGCAGTACTCGGTTCTGGAAATGGTGGTTGCGCAACTGCTTTCGATTGTGCCGCGGCCGGGCACGATGTGCGTTTGTTCGATTTCGAGCAGTTCGATACCACGATTGCGGCCATCAGTCAGGCTGGCGGTTTACACTCTGAGGGTGACCTCAAAGGTTTTGCGGAGATGACCTATGCAGGTCATGACATCGAGAGAACGCTCGCCGGTGTCGATACGATTTATGCCGTGGGTCCAGCTTACAGCACGAGACCTTTTGGACAAGTATGCGGCCCGCATCTTAAGCAGGGGCAAACCGTAATCATTTGTCCGGGCTCATGCGCCGGCAGCATTGAATTCATGCGGGGAGCCGGGCTCGAGCTGGGTGACCAACGGGTGACCGTGGCCGAGACTTCTACTCTGCCCTATGCCGTGCGCATCCTGGAACCCGGCCGCATACGCGTGTTCCTGAAACTGAAAGGGGGACTCTACCTGGCAGCTCTACCAGCCAAGGATACCTCACGCGTAATCGAACAAATAGCTGGCATATATCCGTGCATGACCGCAGCAGAAAACATCTGGCAAACCACGCTGCAAAATGCCAACCCGGTCATTCATCCAGCCGTTACCATGCTGAATACGGCACAAATCGAGCGTACCGCCGGGGCCTTCCATTTTTACGAAGACGGCGTCACTCCAGCTGTAGGGCGCTTGGTCAAGGCTGTGGACCTTGATCGTATCGCCATTGGTAGGAGGATCGGCGTGGACGTGCTGCCCGATCCCGAGATCGGAATGCGTCAGGGTTATATGGCTGAAGCGACGTACGACATCGGCTATTCCAAAGCTCCCGGGTTTAAAGGCATCACAGCCCAGGACAGCCTCGATTATCGCTATTTCAACGAAGACGTGGGCTACGGCCTGGTCTTCCTCGAAAGCCTTGGTCAGCAAGTGGGCGTACCAGTCAAGACCATCACGAATCTGATCGATATCATATCGGTGATAATGGAGCGGGATTACCGGGGTGAGGCTAAACGAACGATGCAAACCCTGGGTCTCGACGAGCGCTCACCAGAGGAATTGTGTCAGCTCGTGGCTTGACGGACAGCGGATGATGGAGCCTGTACCTGACTACGCGATACTATCGATAATACCAGTTTTAGCTGCCCTAATTCTGGCCTTTATCACACGAGAGGCAGCCTTCTCGCTCTTTGTCGGCTGTCTACTCGGCGTGATCATCAGCGGCCAGAACCCGGCCATCGGCATAGTCGATCTGATACGCACTGCCCTGGGCAATGCCGACTTCATTTGGGTGACGGGCATCAACATAGCTGTGGGGATCACTGTGGCCTTCTATATGCGGGCCGGTGTGATTCAGGCCTTCACGATTTGGGCGGCTCAGCGCATCAAGAGCCGGCGCAATGTGACCGGTTTCAGCTGGCTTCTAGGGCTGTTCATATTCTTTAGCGACTACTTCAGCCCGCTCTTCACCGGCCCGATAGTACGTCCCCTGACCGACAAGAATCGCGTCTCCCGCGAACTGCTTGCCTACATTCTCGATTCGGGCAGTGCTCCGGTCTGCCTGCTGATCCCAGTAAGCAGCTGGGCCGTATATATCGCAAGCCTGCTAAACGGCCATGGCCCCATCGATTCTACCCAGGCTGGAATGCAGGTTTTTGTGCGATCCATCGGGTTCAATTTCTACGCTTGGTTTGCGGTGATTATGACCGGTCTGTATGCCTACGCGTTGTTGCCTCACTTCGGGCCAATGCGCAAAGCTGAAAAGCGGGCCCTGACCGAGGGCAAGGTGCTGAGAGACGGAGCCACTCCCATGAGCGGCGAAGAGCTGACGATGATTGCCCCCCTCCCTGGAAAACGATCTA
>JBDGYW010000840.1:0-3282 GCA_039588935.1 Gemmatimonadota bacterium
TATCGCTGCAGCGCTTCAGGTACCGAATCGGCATGGAGTTTGCCCTCTTTCTGGGGACCAGGATCGGCCACGGTTCGAGCGGCTGGTGTTTCGCCTCTTCCGAGTGGCCCATGATCGGGGAATGTGTGAGCATGGGTACGCTCCGTTTGTGAACGGTGACACAGACTGAGTACCGGATTCCCCGTATGTTCCATGTGATGTGGAAGAGCACTTTGCTTGGTCCTGGTCTTGGCTGGATAACGCAAGCTGCAGGAGTACGACCATGAAGAGACGGCCCTACGGCTTCACGCTGATTGAGCTTCTGATTGTTATAAGCATTATTGGCATCATGACGGCTGTGGCGATGCCGCGGCTCAAGAATGGTATGGCGCGGGAATCGGTTCGAAATGCCCGGCGTAATGTGGTGAGCCATCTGTCGAAAGCCAGAGGCGCCGCCGCGTCCCGAGGGTGTAGCGCGATCTTTCACATTGTGGGAGGCACCAGTCCTCGGGTTTGGGTGACCGCGTGTCCGCTCACTGGAACTGGAGTCGACACGGTGGGTTCCGTGAGTAATCTCGCAGACCGCTACGGAGTAGAGGCTTCTGTTGCGGGAGATTCTCTGTCTTTTGCACCGACAGGAATAGCAATAGGAGGCGACTGGATGCTAGTGAAGTTCGCGAAGTCAACCGCCTCCGACTCTCTCACGATCTCACCGCTCGGCCAAGCACGTTGGTGAGGGGGAACAATGATCAAGAGTAATAATGGATTCACGATCATTGAGGTACTCATCGCGATAACGATGTTATCCATCGGTCTGTTGGGAATGCTTGGCGCGACTGCTGCGACGATCCGAGTGGTTGGAGAGAGCGACCGAATGGTCACGGCAGCGTATCAGGCCACACAGCGTCTGGAGCGATTGGAGGCGTTGGGTTGTGACGCTGCGGCAAGTGGGACTGACACACAACAGAGTATCGATCTCGCGTGGACGGTCGGAGGAACGGCGACTGATTGGACCCGTGCCGTAACGCTGACTGCCACATACCCGATGAGTCGTGGGCGAGTGCGGGTAGACACCTTCGAAAAGGCACTACAATGCAGGCGTTGAACAGGCGCGGTTTCACGCTCATCGAACTCCTGATTGCACTAGTAATCGGAGCTGTGGTTGGAGCCGCCACCGCCCGGGTAATCCGCGGCACTCAAAGAACGACCGAAGCGGGCATCCAGCAGGTTGACCTGCATCAGAATCTGCGCGCTGGAATGGGCTACATCACCTCTATCGTGCGCGAACTCGACGCGGAAGAGGGAGACATTTCCATTGCAGGCGCCACGCAGTTGCGTTTCCGCAGTATGCGATGGGCCTCCCCGCTATGTGACGACCCCGTTGCGGGGGGCGGGACCACCGTGACACTTCTACTAGATGCCGGCACCGTATTCGGCGTGAGAGAGCCTGACGAGGTCGAGGATTCGGTGTTGATCTATGCCGACGGCAACACCAACACCCGCACGGACGACACGTGGCTGGCCGGGGCCTTGACCAGGAAGGTTCGTACTGGAACATGCCCGAGCGGTTCGACAGCAATTACTCTCACCGTCGAGGTGACTGCAGCGTCAGGCGGACAGGCTGCGGCGCTCGCGGATGTCTTATCAGGTGCGCCGGTGCGTGGCTTTCAGTGGGAGCAGCTTTCACTGTATCAAGGCACGGATGCCCGGTGGTGGCTGGGGCAGGAAACGGCCGACCGGAGCGGCACAATTTCGCCGCAACGCGCGTTGGTGGGCCCACTCATGGCCAACGGTCTAACGTTCCAATATTACGATAGCACTGGAGCCGTGACTGGGACACTCGCAAACATAGCGAGTATCGAAGTGACGCTCCGCGCGGAATCATCCTCTAGGGTTAGGACGGCGGCGAGCAACATTGACTATGCGCGCGATTCGATCATCACGCGCGTAGCGTTGCGGAACAACCCGAGGTACTGAGTACATAGGAGTCTGAAATGAAACGCGTACTAAATGAGCGAGGCGCCATTCTCTTGGTTGCGATCATCGGGATCATTGTAGCCGGGTCCCTGGTGACCGCCCTCGTAACGGTGAGTGTTACGGATCACCGGGAGGGTAGGAACACACGCAACATGGGACAGGCATTTGCCGTGGCGGAGGCCGGCTTGAGTGATATGGTCGGCAACTGGGATTCTGGGTCCTGGAATGGAATGGCCGTGAACGATTCGGTCACGGTTACCGGTACTACGCCGAGTGGGGCGGGGTCGTACTCGGGAGTAGTCAAGCGCGTGGGTGACAATCTGTTCCTGGTGAACGTGGCGGGGAGTGATCGGACCAGCGGAGCTAGGCAGCGTGTCGGAGCGTTCGTGCGGTTGCGCACAATCGATATGGACATCAGGGCGGCATTGACGACTCAGGGTCCAACCACGATCGGCGGCTCGTCACAAATAAGCGGCTATGACGAAAATCCCAGTGGGTGGACAGGCTGCCCGCCAGATTCCGATCTCGCAGGAATTCGTCTTCCTGATAGCGGCGACCTGCGGAGCACCGGCGGTGCGTGCAGGGATTTCGCGTGTGTCGGAGGCGAACCCGAAATCCAGCCGGATCCTACAGTCGAAGATTCCACGTTTTTCCAATACGGTGACCTGAGTTGGCAAGAACTGATCTCGCTGGCCACCCGTCGATTGCCGGCTGGCACTTATCAGCAGATACTGCCATCGCTCCTTCCCAGTGGAAGTTGTAACCTGACCGACCTACGAAATTGGGGCGATCCGCTGGATCAAACGTCGCCGTGCGCCGGGTATTACCCAATCACCTACGTGGCGGGCAACTTGGTGCTGAACACCGGTTTCGGGCAGGGTATACTCCTGGTGGAAGGCGACCTCACCGTGAACGGTGGCTTCGAGTTCTTCGGGATCGTGATCGTGCGCGGCTCCTTGTCGACCGCGGGCACAGGGGGGCACTTCAACGGAGCTGTGATGGCCGCGAACGTGAATCTGGACAACAACGCCGTGCTGGGTGACGCACTCGTCCAGTACTCGCAGTGCGCGAAGGCAAAGGCTCTCACCTACGCAGCCCCGGGCTCACAGCTGCGCTCGCGGGGTTGGCTCTATTCGTACTGAGTAAACAAGCTGCTTTCTCCGCGGCGGTATCCGAGCGCCGGTCAATCTGCAAGGATTGCCGGCGCTTTCGTTTTGGTGCGCCGGGCATGGTGCATGACTAGGAGGTGAGAGTCCTCTGGGGGCCTTGGTGGCGGGAACCCCTAGCTGAACAGCAACTGCGTACTCGCGAGCGTGCGTGGGAAGG
>JBDGYW010000841.1:0-3264 GCA_039588935.1 Gemmatimonadota bacterium
GGAGAAACGACCGTTCTTCCTCGAGGGGACCGAGACATTCAGGACGCCCAGCAACTTGGTCCACACCAGGCAGATCGCTGATCCGATCGGCGGCGCAAAGCTGACCGGAAAAATTGGGGCTTTCAACGTTGGATACTTGGGCGCCCTGGATGAAGCACCGCGAACAATCCATGGTGGTGACAACTCGGCGGTGTTCAACCTGCTTCGCGTGCGGCGCGATGTGGGAGGTGGCTCGACCATCGGAGTGCTGTACACCGATCGGTCTGTGCTTCGTACCGGACAGTTCAACCGGGTCGTTGCCGGCGATGCTCGGTTCCTGTTCCTCAGCCGCTATGTATTGACGGCCCAGGTCGCGAACAGTTGGACGTCGGCTGGCTCCGGCGAGTCGGTCAGAAGGGCACCATTGGTGACGGCGTCGCTCCAGCGGAGCGGACGTTCGTTTTCGTTCGAGGCGAAGCTAGACGATGTGCACGGAGGTTTTCGCACCCAGACCGGGTTTATTCCGCGTGTGGGTGACACGCAGCTGGCGGGTCGGGTGTCGGTCGCCAGGTTCGGGAAACCCGGTGCACTTTTACAGCAGGCGAGCGTGTCTTTGCAGGGAAATGCCTTTTACGACCACGACGAGTTTTGGCATGGGGGCGAGTCGTTCGAGACTGAGGTCGAACTGCATCCGACGCTCAGGCTTCACGGAGAGCGTATCCTCAGCTTCGTTTTACGCGACGGGTACTTTCGGTTTCGGCCTGAGGACTACGTATTATATGAAACGGTGACCGAAGGTGGAGAGACCCAGCCGTTCGTCGTGCCAAACAAGTTGACGCATATGCTTGCGGTCGGTTTTACACCGCGTTTCCGTGTGACCAATTCAATTAGGCTCGACGGTAAGCTCTACTATCGCGAGGTCCCAATCTACGTTGAGGCGGCACGGGGGTTGGAGGTTCAGGCCGCGCCCACAATTACACTTCGACCGATCAGTGTCGTGGAATTGTCGCTAGGCTATACCTACTCCCACCTCAGACGCCAACGTGACCACAGCGTCTTCTCAACCGCCCACATTCCTCGCGTCAGGACTCAGTACAAGTTCAGCAGATCGCTGGTGTTTCGGGCCGTCGTGCAATACTCGTTGGAGGAGTCTGACGCACTCAGAGACCCCGCGACTGAACTGCCGATGGCTATCAATGGTGTGGTTCGGGGGGCTGCTGAATCGGGGAGGTTCGAGTCCCAGTTGCTTCTGAAGTACGAACCGTCACCAGGTACGATCTTCTTCGTTGGATACAATCGGCTCATGCTGGGCCTGGCAAACGTTCGGCTATCCCAACTGGACCTGGTTGGCGAAGGTCTCTTCGTCAAGGCGAGCTATCTGTTTCGACGGTGAGGAAGGCCAAGGAGTAGAGGGGCTGATCCCCACGCCTTATGGTTTGGGCCGAGGATCTCACTATGGGCCGGAGCACCTGGAAGAGCTTCTGAAGATCAAAGCCAAACAAGAGCAGGGAATGTCCCTCGAGACCGTTCGCCGTAGCCTATCAGGAGAAGCGGCCTCGGTGCCTTTGGCAAAAAATCACGCCCTCGTACCTCGTTCGCAGTGGACGCGGATGGAGCTGATACCGGGGGTTGAGATTCACATTTCGAGTCACCGTCGGGTACCCCCGCCAGTGGAACTCGAGGAACTGGCGGATTGGTGTCGGTGCCACCTCCGTCGAAATACGGAGGGAAGCGATGGCTAATCCGGCTTTGGACACTCAGACAACCGCGGGGCTCTTTGTCAGTGGAAAAGAGGTCCCCATTCCTTTGGAAGGCGTATCGGTCGAGGCAACGATAAAGGACTTCTGTACGCGCGTCGGGAACGATACAAGAGAGTTAGGTGCGTGCCCTTGGAGCGCGTGGAAAGCGAGAGGGGGCGTTATACGTAGAAGCACCGAGGACTACTGAGTCTGAACCACGCGTCCCGAGATTCCTCTAGCGGATCTGTGTAACCAGTGCCACACTTGTCAGGAAACAACGCCGTTGTGGCAGGTTAAGGGTGAATTCATGTTTTAACATGGAGTGTGCGATGCGTCTCATGACCGTTGCAACCATCTGTTTCCTTCTTGTCTCGTGTCGATCTCCGTCCGGGACTGATTCGCCGTTGCCCTGGAGTGATCCTGCTGAGCAGGGATTCAGTGCCGAGCGCCTGGAGCTGATTCGACCGGCGATGCAACGTTACATCGACGAGGGCCTCACAGGTGGGATCATCACAATGGTTGCTCGTCACGGTCATCTCGTGCATTGGGAGACGGTGGGATTCCGGAATATCGAACGTCAGGAACCCCTCCAGCCGGACGACATCGTGCGAATCTGTTCCATGACGAAGCCGATCACCTCGGTTGGGGTGATGATGTTGGTTGAGGACGGCCAGATCTCGCTGGATGATCCAGTTTCGCGGTATCTGCCGGTGTTGGGAGACCTTCAGGTCTACTCCAGCAATGGCTCCGTTCCGCTGGCCTCGCCGGTGACGATAAAACACCTTCTCACCCATACCTCAGGGCTCACGTATGGTTGGTTCGGAGAGACTCCAGTGGATTCAGTGTACCGTCGAGAAGATGTCTTCTCCGGCGACCTGCAGAATCTGGTAGAGGAGGTCAGCAGAATCCCGTTGCTCGGCCAACCTGGATCGATATGGAACTACGGTGTCAACACAGATGTGATAGGGCGTGTCATCGAAGTTGTGTCGGGTTTGCCGCTCGACGAGTTTCTGAGACTTCGGGTATTCGAACCGTTGGAACTGGAAGACACGGATTTCTTCGTTCCACCCGACAAGTCTCCGCGATTCGCAACAGCATACACGACCACCGAGGACGGTCCGTTAGCTGTGACGGATGTGTCGCTCTGCGGATCGTATCATGCAAGGCCGCAGCTCCTATCGGGTGGTGGCGGGTTGGCATCCACCGCGTCCGACTATCTCCGGTTCGCTCAGATGTTGCTGAACGGAGGTGAGTTGGACGGCAATCGACTGCTGAGTACGGAAACGGTGGATATGATGCGCAACAACGTGCTTCCTGCTGAGCTCGTAGGTGCTGTAGCGTCGGGATACGGCTTCGGTCTCGGATTCGCTGTTGTGACCGACGCCGATGCCACACCGGATCCCGACAATTACGGCGTCTACACTTGGGGAGGCTACGCGAGCACGCTCTTTTGGATCGATCCAGAGGAAGAGCTCATCGGGATAATGATGAGCCAACTGGCGCCATCCGCCCTTCCCACTCTCAATAGTGAGTTTCAGGCGGTGGT
>JBDGYW010000842.1:0-3262 GCA_039588935.1 Gemmatimonadota bacterium
TAGACAATCGACCTAACGACTCGCATTCATGTGAGTCGTTAGGTCGATTGGTGCTGCGTCACTGAGTTTTTTCCACAACCGTCGCCTGTCAGTCAGCGCGACGCCCCTACTTCTTGGTGTCGTCTATTGTTGCGTGCGCGGCGGCGAGGCGTGCGATTGGGACCCTGAACGGCGAGCATGAAACATACGCCAGCCCAACGTTGTGGAAGAATCCGATGGAAGCCGGGTCGCCGCCGTGCTCGCCGCAGATGCCGAGTTTCAGGTCGGCCTTCGCACCACGGCCCAAGGTCACGGCAGTCTCCACGAGCTTGCCAACGCCCTCCTGGTCCAGTGACTGGAAGGGATCAGCCTTGAGAATGCCCGATTCCACGTAGTGCGGAAGGAATCTTCCAGCGTCGTCCCGCGACAGGCCGAACACGGTCTGCGTGAGGTCGTTGGTGCCGAACGAGAAGAAATCTGCGACCTCCGCGATCTCGTCGGCGGTGAGTGCGGCGCGTGGCAGTTCGATCATCGTGCCGACCAGGTAGTCAACCGTTTTGCCCCTTTCGGCAAACACCTTGTCAGCGGTATCTCGCACGAGTTTCGCCTGACGCCTGAGTTCCTCCACGTGGCCGACCAGAGGTACCATCACCTCCGGGAGGACTTCGACGCCCTCCGCGGCCGCATCACATGCTGCCTCGAAGATCGCGCGGCTCTGCATCTCAGTGATCTCCGGATAACTGATTCCAAGGCGGCAGCCACGGTGCCCGAGCATCGGGTTTGCTTCCGTGAGCGCTTCAACGGTGCGCTTGAGGTCATCGAAAGAGACTCCGACATCACCGACCAGCTTCTCGAGTTCTGCAGCTTCATGAGGGAGAAACTCATGGAGCGGCGGGTCGAGTAGACGGATCGTGACGGGGAAACCGTCCATGGCCTTGAAGATCCCCGTGAAGTCTTCACGCTGCATCGGCAACAGCTTCGCAAGCGCGCACCGACGGCCATCCTCATCAGATGCAAGGATCATCTCGCGCATAGAATCAATCCGGTCGCCTTCGAAGAACATATGCTCGGTACGGCAGAGCCCTATGCCCTCAGCGCCGAATTCCCTGGCGCGGGCAGAATCGGCAGGCGTATCAGCGTTGGTCCGGACGCGGAGCGCCCTGATTTCGTCAGCCCAGGACATTAGTGTGGAGAAGTCTTCGGTTGGTTTTGGCTCGACGAGCGGCACTTTTCCGACAATTACGCGCCCGGTTGAGCCGTCAAGCGTGATCCAATCGTTCTCGTTCACCGTTGTGTCGCCCATGGTGAAGCGCGTGTTATCTTCATCCACATCCAACTCTTTGGCGCCCGCTACGCAGCACTTCCCCATACCGCGCGCCACCACCGCTGCATGGCTGGTCATTCCGCCACGGGATGTGAGGATCGCCTGCGCAGCCACCATTCCGTGGAAATCGTCAGGGCTGGTCTCTTTCCTGACCAAAATCACCGTGTCGCCGGCTTCTCCGCGTTTCTCAGCCGTGTCCGCGTCAAACACAACCTGACCAACCGCGGCTCCGGGCGACGCAGGTAGACCGGTGGTGAGTACATCGATTTTCCCATCGGGATCGACCATGGGGTGAAGCAGTTGATCTAGCTGATCTGGTTCGACACGGCGAACTGCGGTCCGTCGGTCGATCAGACCCTCCTCGGCCATTTCGACGGATGTGCGGATAGAGGCGCGTGCCGTACGCTTACCGGTCCTGGTCTGGAGGATATAGAACCGGCCACGTTCCACCGTGAACTCGATATCCTGCATCTCCTTGAAATGCTTCTCGAGTAGATCGCACGTGTCAGTTAGCTGCTTGTATGAGTCCGGCAGGGATTCTTTCATATCTGCGACGGGGAGAGGATCCCTTATGCCTGCGACAACATCTTCGCCCTGTGCGTTGAGCAAGAATTCACCGTAAAGAAGGTTCTCGCCTGTGGCGGGATCACGCGTGAATACCACACCTGTTCCCCTATCCTCACCCATGTTGCCGTACACCATCGCCTGCACGTTCACGGCCGTTCCCATGTCATTGGGAATCTTGTGAACTCGGCGGTAGTCGATCGCTCGTTTGATATTCCAGCTGCCAAACACGGCCTCTACCGCACCGAGGAGTTGTTCCCACGGGTCGTCCGAGAACGGACTGCCAGTTTCCTTCTCGTAAGTCTGCTTGTAAGAGGCCACGAGTGACTTCAGGTCGTCGGCTGCGAGGTCGATATCGCGTTCAACGCCTTTTTCCCGCTTCAGCGCCTCGAGGGTGTGCTCAAACGCAGCTCCGCCGATGCCCTTCACGACCTCACCGTACATTTGGACGAAGCGGCGGTAGGAGTCATAGGCGAACCGCGGGTTGCCGGATTGGGCCGCTAGGCCTTCGACACACCTGTCGTTCAGGCCCAGGTTCAGGACGGTATCCATCATTCCGGGCATCGACACCTTGGCGCCCGATCGTACCGACACCAACAACGGATCGTTCTCGTCCCCAAATTTTCGACCGACAGCCCTTTCCAGGGCTTCCATGGACTCATGAATTTCGTCCAGGACCGCTTGCGGCAACTTTTGCTCTTCCACGTATTGCAGGCAGAGCTTCGCAGAGATTGTGAACCCGGGTGGTACCGGAATGCCGAGATTGGTCATCTCGGCCAGATTTGCACCTTTTCCGCCGAGCGTGTCCTTCATCTGGGCGTTACCGTCGGCGTGACCTTCTCCGAAAAAATACACGTTTTTCATAGGGCTGTTTGGACCGGACTGGCGTCGACGAGCGGAACGTATGACTGTTCGTGCTCGACCCGCTTCACCGGCTCGGGTTTGAATGTTGGATATTGACCAGAAAAGCACGCGTGGCAGAAACCTGTTCCATCTGGAGAGCAGGCGTCCAGCATGCCCTGCAACGAAAGGTATCCGAGGGTGTCGACGCCCAGGTGGCGGCGGATCTCCTCGACACTGTGGTTTGCAGCGGTTAATTCTGCCCGCGTGGGCGTATCGATTCCGTAATAACAGGGGCCTGTGATCGGAGGCGATGCAATACGCATATGTACCTCACTTGCGCCCGCTTGGCGCATCATGTGCACCAGGCTCCGCGATGTCGTGCCTCTCACCAAAGAGTCATCCACCACGACAACCCGCTTTCCATCAATGACATCCTTAACGGGGTTGTATTTGATGCGTACTTTGGTGTCCCTGGCTGCCTGACCCGGGTTTATGAGCGTGCGACCGATGTAATGATTTCGAATCAAACCGTATTCCAGCTCGATACCACTC
>JBDGYW010000843.1:0-3262 GCA_039588935.1 Gemmatimonadota bacterium
CGATACTCCGGTGGTGCTGTTGACCTACGACAGCCGTGAGCTCAACGAACTCATCCAATCGGGTGACGTTTTGGAATTCGACAGGGTGTTCATCTGGCAGGGCGACTTTCGGATCTTCCTCGCGATCATCAAATTCATCGAGGACAGGTGGAACGTCGAACCGGACACGAAGATGGTCGGAGTCCAGACGATCATTTTGATCGAGGATAACGTCAAATTCTACTCGTCGTATCTGCCGCTCATCTATACAGCGGTGCTCGAGCACACAACGGCGCTCATCTCCGAAGGAGTAAATCCCGCACATAAACTTCTGCGCATGCGCGCGCGTCCGAAGATCATCCTGTGCAATACGTACGAAGAAGCGTGGGCGTATTTCGAGACCTACCGCGCAAGCGTTCTGGGTGTCATCTCGGATATCGAGTTTCCGCGCGGCGGCAGATTTGACCCGGAGGCGGGCTTCGAATTCACGCGTCAGGTCAGACAGTCCTACGCCGACATCCCGGTGCTACTGCAGTCGCGTGACGTATCCGCCAAGACGAATTCCGAGGCCCTCGGTGCCCAGTTCCTGCAAAAAGGATCTGCGGTGTTGCTACACGAGCTCAAACGGTTTATGACCCACCACTTCGGTTTCGGCGATTTCATATTTCGACTGCGCGACGGGACAGTCGTCGGGCGAGCCAGCGATCTCCGATCGCTGGAGGACCAGATACACACCGTCCCCGACGAGAGCCTGGAGTACCACGGCGAGCGCAACGACTTCTCTATCTGGCTCAAAGCACGCACCGAGTTTTTGCTCGCCCACAGACTGCGCCCGGTCAAGTTGCCGGATTTCGAGTCGACTTCGGAGCTTCGTGAATACCTCATCAGCCGTCTTAGCGAACACAGGCGGGAGCAGCACAGAGGCTCGATCATCGATTTCGATCCGGACACATTCGACGAGCGCCGCAGTTTCGCCCGTATCGGTGCCGGGTCCCTGGGGGGTAAAGCACGCGGGTTGGGTTTCGCCAACTCGCTTCTCAATGCGTACGCGCTCGAGAACCGGTTCGAAAACGTAGAGATCACCGTCCCCTCGTCGGTCATTCTGGGGTCAGACGTATTTGACCAGTTCCTGGAGGAAAACGGGCTGCTGGACCTGGCCATACGTTCCAAGGACGACGAAGAAATTACCGAGCGTTTCCTCGACGCACAGTTTCCGGAGATGTACGCGGAAGCACTGAATGCGTTCCTGTATAACATGCGCGAACCGCTCTCGGTACGCTCCTCCGGACTGCTGGAGGACTCTCAGTTCATGCCGTTCGCCGGCGTATACAGCACCTTTATGATCCCCAACAACAACATTGACCAGGGGCTTCGGCTGAACGATCTGCTCGATGCCGTCAAGCGGGTTTATGCCTCCACGTTCTTCCAACCCGTGAAACAGTACATCAAATCCACGCCTTACCGCCTCGAAGAAGAAAAAATGGCGGTGATCATACAAAAACTGGTTGGTATCGATCACGAAAATCGGTTTTATCCGGTTTTGTCGGGAGTCGCGCGATCGCACAATTTCTACCCGATCAAACCGATGATCGACTCCGACGGTATCGCGTCGGTTGCGCTTGGACTGGGTAAGGCGGTGGTGGAGGGGGGACCGACCGTCAGATTCTGTCCGCGTTATCCGAAGCACATCGTCCATTTTTCGACCGTCGACGAAATACTCAGATATTCCCAGAAAGAGTTCTTTGCACTGAAGATACCCGACCCGCAAGCACCCGTTGAGCAGGGTGGAGACCTGACGCTGGTCAATTGTGACCTGAAAGACGCCGAAGATGACGGCGTTCTGACGGCGGTGGGCTCGACGTACTCGCTCGAAAATCACGCGATTTACGACGGCGTTTCCCGCAAGGGGCCACGCGTGGTAACGTTTGCACCGATTTTGAAATACGGTGTGTTCCCGCTGCCGGAGATTCTCGATCAGCTGCTCGCATTGTGCAAGAAGGGTATGAACGGTCCCATCGAGATTGAGTTCGCCGTCAACACTTCAGTGTCGCCGGACAAACCCGCCGAATTCTATCTATTACAAATGCGACCGATGGTCATCGAACAGGAACTCGAGCGTCTCAGCATCCTCGATACTCACAGGCAGGATCTGATATGTCGGAGCGATTTGGTATTGGGTAATGGCGCCGTGGTAGATATCCACGATGTGGTCGTGGTGGACCACGCGCGATTCAACCGGGGCGAAAGTGTGAAGGTGGCCGGCGAAATCCGTTCGTTCAACCGCGAGTTGGTCGACAAACAAGTTCCGTATTTATTGATCGGAGTTGGTCGCTGGGGCTCGGCCGATCCGTGGCTGGGAATCCCGGTGAGATGGGAGGACATCAACGGGGCGAGGGTGATCGTGGAGGCCGGTCTGAGGGATATCAAGGTCGCCCCGTCGCAGGGAACGCACTTTTTCCAGAACATCACGTCGTCGAAAATCGGATACATTACTGTCAGAGACTCCGACGGCAGTTTCATCGATTGGGAATGGCTGGCCGATCAGGATCCGGTCGGAGAGGCCGAATACGCGCGGCACCTGAGATTCGAACAGCCGGTCAAAGTGTTCATGGACGGCCAACGCCGCAACGCTGTTATACTGAAGCCCGGTGTCGACGATCCGGATTAATCGGCGGGCGGCCGTAACCGCCGGTCCGGGGAATCATGACACTTCGCAAAGATAAAGTGCCGACGCCATTCGGAAACAAGGAGTATCGATGAAGCTTTCTCCCGAAGATTTCAAGGTCAAGTCCTTCGGTGAAAACAAATACGAGTCACCGCTGAATCTGTCGCGCGAACGCGGCGACGGGATCGCGGACTACGTTTACGATTCTACCTACGTTCTCTATCAAGTGACGAGAGAGGACGGCGAAGATCTCCAGTCTGAATTGAAGATGGAGCGAGCCGGTCCACGTGAGCGTCTCTATTTCGATCCGGCGGAAACACGTGCCGCGATGGTCACGTGCGGCGGCATCTCGCCCGGGCTCAACAACGTCATTCGGTCGATGTTTCTCGAACTCCACCACAAATACCAGATAAAGGAGATCCTCGGTTTCCAGTACGGATACCGGGGGATGAACCCCGCCAACGGGCTCGATCCTATTAGAATGACGCCGGAGTACATCCGGTCGATACACACCGAAGGGGGGTCCGTGCTCGGGTGCTCGCGCGGCGCCGAGGATCCATCGGTACTCGTGGACACGTTGCTCGGCAGAGGCATAAACATCCTGTTCTGCATCGGCGG
>JBDGYW010000844.1:0-3257 GCA_039588935.1 Gemmatimonadota bacterium
ATCGATATGGAAACTTTGGTCGAGCGCTACGGGCCCATCGAGCCGTCCCGGGTGGTCTACCACCTGATCCAGGTCTGTCACTCACTCAACGAAGCTCACAAGCGTTTACTGATCCACCGTGACATCAAGCCGGCAAACTTGTTCGTCTGCAGTTACGGAGATGACTTCGACTTCGTGAAGGTTCTCGACTTTGGACTGGTCAAGCAGGTCAGCGCCCAGGGCGCCAAGGCTCGGCAGCTCACTCAGCGTGACGTGGTTATGGGCACCCCGGATTTCATGCCGCCGGAGCTAGCGCTTGGCGAAAAGAACATCGACGGTCGGGCCGACCTGTACGCCCTCGGCTGCGTAGCTTACTGGCTCTTGACTGGGACCATGCTCTTTTCGGCCGAATCGCCAATGGCGACCCTGATGAAACACGTCAACGAAATACCGGACGCTCCTTCTGAGCGTTCTGAGCTTACCATTCCTCCCGAGCTAGATGCTCTGGTGATGGAATGCCTGGAAAAAGACCCTGCGAATCGTCCGAACAACGCAGAAGAGCTCGTAGCCAAACTGCAAGTCATTCCATTTGATCGGCCTTGGGGCAAAGAGGATGCCCGCCGGTGGTGGGATTCCTACCGTCCTGCATGACAGTATCGATGCACACTCCACTCAGGGAGTTACCTCTTAATCCGGAGGTCCTGGGTTCGAGCCCCAGCCCGGTCATAGCTGCAAGTACATAATCCTCAACAAGTTCTCGAATTTGCGGGCCGTTCCTCTGATTGGCCTTTCTCGTGATGGTACCGCAAATGGGCCCCAAACTCAGAGAACCTGAATGAGTCTGAGCGAACTCGTTGGACCTTTCACAACTAAGCTGAGGCCCATATACGCGGGTCAACTCCAATTGCGGGCGCCGACACTGACGCGTATTATCGGACCGAATGCTCACAGGCTATCTGCGGGACGCCGTCGGTGCTACGTGGTCCATCACAGGGGTTGGCATGAACATGCCCGCCACAGACTCTCGCAGTCTATCTCCATACACAGCATTGGGGTGTTGGATATTGGGATATGCTGGTCAGGATAATTGGATAGTTAGCTGGCGTTCCTGGGAAACATCATGGTAGAGATGGATAGCATCAAGGCACACAACGAGGAAGCGTGCGAATATGACCAGCAGGTTCGGGATTACCGGTCCCATGCTCACGATGTCTTGTTCGGAATGGTTTTCGAGTATGTGCAATCACGTGAGACGCTGCTCGACATCGGAATAGGCACTGGCCTTGCTTCTTGGCCGTTCGCGAAGACGGGACTCAGGGTTTTTGGCTTGGACGGTTCCGTTGAAATGCTGAAGGTCTGCGATTCAAAGGCTTTCGTTGAGGAACTGAAGCAATTCGACCTGCGGACCGTACCTCTTCCATATCCCGACCACTCGTTTGACCATGCCATTTGCTGCGGCGTATTTCATTTTTTCGGTGAACTGGTGCCGATCGTGTCAGAGGTCTCACGAGTCATAAAACCGGGAGGGATTTTTGCGTTCACTATCGCAGGGCAGACCCCCGAGGAAGAAGAGTCCGCACGCGGCGATTCGCCTAGCTATTTGATGCGGCCTACAGCTTGGGACGTCTCGATCTATGCACATAGCGATGGATACATCGAAGAGGTTCTTGAAGGCAATGGCTTTGAGATGTTGAAGGCCCAGAAGATTCTGATGTGGAGTGGAAAGGAAGATCTGGATGACCTGTTATTTGAAGTCGTTGTAGCACGGAACTCTCGTTCTTGAGCTCGCGATGGAAGCAGGAAATAACGTGATATTTGCTGTGAAGCGGACGAGCGGGGAACGCCAGCTAACACGCAAATGAAGCTGACGAACGCTGGGGGAGCCGTAGGATTGTGCGCATAGTGAACTCAAAGGCAACGACACGTTTCTTGCACCTGTTGCGCTTGCGTTTGCAGCTTATTTGCAGGGTCGTTAGGCGGCGGCTGCCAGTCACACATCTCATCGGGGCGCTGCTCTGCGTGACAGGATGCGCGCGCAATGATGAACCGACTGCCATTGTTGCCGACCACGTCGTCACCGACGCAGACATCAGTGTGTTCGAGCCCGACACGCTTCTGCATGGGATCCGAGATGTAGCGATAAGCGAAGGCGGTACCGTGTGGGTGTTGTCCCGATTCGAGCCATTCTTGTGGGCATTTTCTCAGCGTGGCGATCTGTTGTTCCATACCGCTGGTTACGGCGAAGGTCCAGGTGAACTCAAGAACCCATGGTATTTAGAGGTCACAGCAGTCGCTGATTCTCAAATTGTGAAGGTATGGGATGTTGGTAAGCGTCGGTTTGAACGGTTTGGTCTTGACGGAACGTATTTGGGCGGGACTACGCTGAGTACGAGCGTCGGCATCGTTGTGGCTGGCGTGCGCGAGGGGTCCTATGCCGAGCCGCTTCGGTTTGCGGCATTTGACGATGTGACTGTCTTGGAAGTGTATGATGGTGTTGTAAGTGATGCCGCGGGGCTTTGGAACGGCCGGCTTGTGAGTGTAGGGCCTGACGGGTCATTCGGAGCCAGCCTGGTTGATTTCAGCGATTTGCAGGGAGACCAAGAGATTGACCTGCCTGATGTGTTTCCGCCAGCGCCGCTGTGGTCTGGATGCGGAGGTTCCTCACTTGCAGTGTTGAATCCTCTCACTAACACTGTCGTGCGCATTCATGAAGACGGTACCGAGGAACGGACTGGGCTGAATCTCGTGCAGGTTCCAGTGATGGACGAAGATGTGGAACGTTTTGTTGCACACAGTGTGGAGCTTGAGGCTCGCGAGCGAGGCGTTGATGGTGGTTCCCCTGGTTTTGTGCAGCTGGTGAAGCGGGCGGTACTTGAGCGGATATCGTCAGCTCCTGAGGTTGCACCACCTGTGCGCGTCCGTTGTGATGTCGCGGGTCGGTTGTGGATTCAGCTATTCGGGACAAGGGATGATCCACGCGGTTTTGGCCGGTATTGGCAGGTCGTCGCTGGCGAACGGACTGAGGTTGTGCAGTTTCCCAGGAGGTTTCAACCGTTGCATTTCGGATCTGATCATATCGCGGGGTTTTTGGAGGATGAGTTCGGAGTGCAGAGCGTTGCTGTTGTGCCGATGCCTCGTTAGCGCAAACAGCCTCCGCCTAACACCACCTATAAGGCCTCCCAAGTCAAGTGGGCATAGATAGACAACACGGGGTGTGGTGTGGCCCCGTTTGTTTGATTCTTTCGGCATCGGCCTGTCCTGACTTTCATTTCGAGATC
>JBDGYW010000845.1:0-6924 GCA_039588935.1 Gemmatimonadota bacterium
TGCGCTGGAAGAGGCACTTGGCAAATTGAGCGAGGTGCAACGCGAAGTGGTATTGTTGCACGACCTCGAAGGCTGGAAACACCGTGAGATTGGAGAGACGCTTGGTATGTCGGAGGGTGCCGCACGACAGCATCTGTTTGGGGCACGCCGCAAGCTTCGTGAGCTGCTTGGCTCTGATGCACTGAAGGAGCACTCGAATGAGTGACAAACGAATCGATTTCTCTCCCTTGGACCCTACGCAAGATCAGGCACGCTTTGACCGACTGGTCGAGTCTGTCATGGAACGGGCGGCAGACGAGTTGGCGACTCGGAAATTATCGGGTAATCCACTGGCGCAATTGGTGGCCTGGAAACGGCCGATGTTGGCTGCAGCGGCAGGAATCGCAATGGTATCCGTTGGGATTCTCTGGCAGGTCCAGGACGCCACGTTGGTGGAGGAATCAACCGGCGTTGCCGAGGCAATCGGAGTGCCTAGTCTTTTGGCCCGAGGGATCCGCAACAACGAGATTCCGACGACGGCTGAACTATTCGATGCTTTTCAGGAGATGCCATGAGCAGCGGTGCCGATTCGGCCCTACGACTGCGCATCTGGGGCGCGGTCCTAATCGCGATCATATTCGCTGTCGGCGTGCTTGCGGGTGGTGCAACTGAGCGGATACGTGCGTCGCGCGAGAAACCTATGCGGCAGTCTAGGCAGATGGGTGAACTACCGCCGCCATTCATGCGTCTCGGGTTGTCGGATGAACAGCGAACTGAGATAGCGGCGATATTCCAACAAGGCCGTCCGCTCACTGACTCGATCCTTCAAGAGGTGATGCCGCACCTTCAGGCTATCAACGACTCGATCCACGGCCGGATCCGGGAAATCCTCACTCCCGAGCAGGCAGCGATGCTCGACGAGGAGTATGAACGCAGGGGCATGCCCCCGGGAGGAAGAGACTGGAGACTGAGAAGACCCTTTCTGACAGATTCTCCACCAAGTGAGAGGATGAGGCCGCGACGCCCGGATCGTTAGCTAGCCTCGGATCGTGTTCGGTCGCTCGCTGAAGAGCATCCTCATCCGGCACACTCGCGAGTAGTCAACCTGTTTCTCCCTCCGCCGGCGCAACGCCAGCGATTCAGTATTGTGGGATCCCTCGAGCATGTTGGAGAGTGCTGAGGAACTTCACTGCACCTACCCAGTTAACGAAACCAATCCAGAAGCTGTCCCCCTAGGGAATGCCAGGACGAACACACGCCTTCCTTATCGGAGAACACGGAATGCCCAAGCAACGCGCGCTCATATTGGACGCAACGCGGTCTCATGGTGCTGGTCGACGGCTGCAGTGGTTTTTGTTCTTGCGGCCGCGTTTGGCTGCGATGACTCCGGTTTGTATCCGGCGACATACCCGAACTATGTGGACACGGTGAACCTCTATGCTCTCAGAGGAACGCCTATTGCCACGCCGAGTGCCTTCGACATCGCTTACGGGATTACGGCACGGACCGACCAGGGAGATGCATTCGATTTCGCCTTCGACATTGACTCTCTTGGTGAGGCGATATTGCTGCCTGCGGGCGCTCTTGGCCTTACTGCTGAGGCTGGCCTGCAGCTCAGCGATGCGACGTTCGACGAGATGGATGAGCCTCCTGACGATGGCTACGTTGTCGACTCGGTATTGACAGTGTCGCTTGGTGACCTCTTCGTCGGACGGTCGCGCAACACTACTGGAATGGATGGATGTCTGTACTACGGGGAACTTCCTCGATACGGGAAATTTCGAGCCCTGGACACTGACTTCCAGAGCCGCACGCTGACGCTCGAGGCTCTTGTGAATGTGAATTGCGGGTATCGGAAACTGGAGCCTGGACACCCTACTTCCTGATCGTTGGACAACATCATGCCAATGCTCCAGCCATAACGCAGACGCGGTGGCGATTCGAGTATCGCCACCGCGCGCCAACCTCCTTTCTCCGCGGGTAAGAGGACGGTTACAGAACCTCAACCGTCACGGTGAAGGGACCGAAAACATCCCCCGCTTGTTCGGTATCGTAGAGTGAAAAGTCGACAGTTGTTGTCTCGCCACTCATCAGCCCCTCCAGAGTGCCTGAGAAACCGTCGGTGAGTGTGAAGAAAACAACGGTTTCATCAGCCGAGGTCGCTCGCAGTTCGTATGGGTCGGTACTCGCATCTACTGCCACTACCCCTGCTGAGTCTACAAACACTGCGGTGATACTCACGGTGCCGTCTATCACGATCGGTTCACCTGTTACCACACCCTCCTCGTCAACAGAGACAGTGTCATTTCCGACGACGAGCTGCATCGAGGAGATATCCGGGGTTGTTTCGTCGGGCTCCGTGGTGGAATCACCACAGCCACCAGCAACGAGACCAGCGATTGCCGCCACTACACCCATACTTCGTCGAATCCTCAAATCGAACACGTACTTCCTCCGGGAAAGAGTTATTGAGTCTTATGTCCGCCTTCACCACGACCATTGATTCGTGGTTGGTTGGACGCCAAGAGGCCGGCCTCACTGAACCAAGACATCTAGCGAGGTCACAATGTTAGAGGAGTGGTCTGAATAACGGTTCTCGGCAGTTGCCTGTCCCGTTTGATGAGGCGCTGCGACGACGCTGCGGCTCTCACGGGACTTGACCTCATTCCGAGGAGCGCTGACTGATGATTGAAGATGGGCAGATGCAATCGAGTACAAGGCGAGGAGGATGGCTGCCACATATCCTGCGGCGGTCGGCAGGCGCGAGCCTGGCGGTGGTAGCGGGGTTTCACCTAGGCTGTGCTTCCTCCTTCTGCGAACTAGGCGACCAGACTTCGCCACAGACACAGGACCTATCCGGACGTTGGGTATTGAACGCCGATGAGAGTGATGACCCGGAGGACTTCCTGGAACAAATGCGTGCAAGCACCGCCGACAGGGGTGGGGCCGCAGAGCCATCCGGCGGCCGCGCTGGGGGCAAAGGGGGCGGCGGTGGTCGCGGCGGCGGCCGTGGTGGTGGCGGTGGTGGTCGTGGCGGTGGTCGTGGTGGTGGTGCGAGCGGTCAGGCCTCAAGTGGAAATCTCGACCCAGAGCGGGTGCAACTGACGATTCAGATGGCTCGAGAGACTGTCGTACGCCTTGCGATCGCGATGGACGATTCGTCGGTCACTATAACGTCCGATCTAGGCCAATCGCTGCGACTACACACGGACGGTCGAAAGCTCGATCAGGAGATGGGACAGGGATGGAAGACGGAAACACGAGCGTGCTGGAACGGCAGGCAACTACTGGTGGAACGAGAAGTGGATCGGGGCGGGAAGCTCACCGAGCGATACTTTCGCCCATCCGTCACTGACCAGTTGTATGTAGTAACACAGATCGAGAACGGGCGACTGGCAAACCCGGTCACGTTCCGCAGAGTCTACGATTTGGATACTGAACCCTAAACCCACTCCAGCTGTCGTTCGCCGTTACACGGAAGGCCCGGTCCCGCGCGCTCTGAACGGACGCGCCGGGCCAGGGGCATCCTGGGTAGCGGGCGATCGTTTTCTCTGGTAGCGTTCCTAGATTCAGCCCCAGCATTTGACAGAGTGTTCGGATGCCGACAGATCCTCTCGAGGAACTCCAACACCGGATTCAGGATGCCGTCCTGGATCGCTACGAAATCGTGCGGGAATTGGGCGAGGGTGGTATGGCCGTCGTCTTTCTCGCGCGCGATTTCAAACACGACCGGTTGGTGGCTCTCAAAGTTCTCCGGCCGGAGCTCGCGGTGCGTCTTGGGGCCGAACGGTTCTTGGCCGAGATCAAAACGACTGCGGCGCTGGTTCAAGATCGCACGGGAAAAGCAGCTCGCTGTGGATGAGGCATTGAAGATCACCGCTGATGTAGCAGCAGCCCTCAGCTATGCCCACCGAGCCGGCGTAATCCATCGAGACATAAAGCCGGCAAACATCATGCTTCATGAAGGCGAGGCCATCGTCGCCGATTTCGGAATAGCGTTGGCTCTGCAGGTGGCCGGCGGCGATCGACTAACGCAGACCGGCTTTGCCGTAGGGACGCCTGCGTACATGAGCCCAGAGCAAGCCGCCGCCGATCGGGAACTCGATGCAAGATCGGACGTCTATGCCCTCGCAGCTGTTCTTTACGAGATGCTTGTAGGTGAACCTCCGCATCGCGGCGCCACTGCACAGGCGATTGTGGCGAAGGTACTTTCGGAACGGCCAACCAAGATCAGTGTCGTACGCCATGTACCGCGGCATGTCGAAGAGGCGGTCACTAAGGCCCTGGCCAAAGTACCAATGGATCGCTTCTCCTCGTGTGCGGAATTCGCTTCAGCTCTCACGGTCGCGAGACCACGGCAGGTCTCCTGGCAGTGGACGATCAAAAAGGTCTTAGCAAGCCCTGCCCGAGTTGGCGCTGTGGCCGCCGTGATCGTGCTTGGTGTAATCGTCGCTCTGCTCGTGACGGGCGATGGCACCGGATTCAGTCCCGACACAGTGCCAATAACGCGACAGATAACGTTTTCCGGACGCGTTACCGACGTATCGCTGGCGCCGGACGGTCAGATGATAGCCTATCTGACGGAAAACCGTCGAACTTTAGTCGTACAGGACATCGCTGGGGAACACGAGGTCCGGCTGGTTGAGGCAGAAGTGCCGTTGGGCCCGCCGCGCTGGAGCGCCGATGGAACTTCGGTAGTCTTCGCCGCAGATCTTGCTGGACGCAACGGCCTGTATTCCGTGCCGCGCCTTGGTGGTGACCCGAGCCTGGTAGTGGAGCTGACCATGCTAAGGGCCGGTGCGGCAAGGTCCAGGAGGGACCCTGGGCGTTCGCCGGGACCGGCTGGCCGCCTTGGGCTAGGAGGTTACGATGTCTTGCTTGACGGGAGATACGTCGTCGCTTGCTGTGGCGGCCGCGTGTTTGTCGGCACGGAGTCAAGCAGAATCCTGGTGGCTGGGCCGGACTCCTTCGCGGTTGAGGAAGGGGCGTTCTTTGATCTCCGTCGAGAGGTCCTTCAGGTTGCTGATCTGAGCGTCTCTCCCGATGGTCGTTGGTACGTCTTCCTCGGGCCTTCGCAGGAACGGCAAATGGTGCTCGGGATTGGTTCGACCGACAATCCGGATACGCGCCTCCTTACGGAGTTGGAAGGTGTCGATGCGGGTGAGAATGCCGGCCAGCTGGGTGCCGTACGTTGGCCTGCCCCCGGTGATGAAGTTGTCGTGAGCTATCGCTCCGGCCAACGCTCAAACTTACTCGGCATTCGCGCGGACCTCCGCCAAGGCACTCTCTCAGGAGAAACTCGCGTGCTGAGTTCTGCGCTCCCCGCCGGTGTCTCTTTTGATATCTCACTGGAGCGCGATCGACTCGTTTACGCTGGTGGGCCAAGCCGGGCCCAACTCATGTTGCTCGAAGTTGGTGAACAGCGTGAGGTGTCGTCCTCGAGGCGCCTCACTGAAGGCACATGGCTTCATAGCCGGCCAAGCCTCTCCCCGGATGGAAATTCAGTTGCTTACGTCAAGGGGAGTGGAACGGAGTGGGATGTTTACCGACGATCAATAGATGGTGGCCCTGAGGAGCGCCTGACACGAACCGGGCGAACAGTGGGCGCATTGGCTTGGTCTCCTGACGGGACTCGGTTGGCATACCCGGCGGAGACCGGAGACGGCGTGTTCTTGATGCTCACAGAGCTCAATACTGGAGCGAGCACACAAATCGGCAGCCGCCCCATGATGTTGACCAGCGTGCCTCGGTGGTCGCCGGATGGTACGACACTACTCTATGCCGCGTTGCCGGATAGTACCAAGGGTCCCGGTGCGGGCCGCGAACGGGGGGTACGCCGGTCACTTGCGGTGGAGCTCGACGTCGGGGAAGGGATTGAGTCAGACTTCACGCCCCACGGATTCCCCGGACTAGTAGCGGCCCCGATCTACTCCCCGGACGGTCGGAGCATCGTAACTCTAGGAGGCGGTAGTCGGGAGCTGCCCGGGAACCGGCTGGGGATGTGGAGGGTTCCTCTGGATGATGGAACGCCTCAACTACTGACTGAGGGTGTAGCGGTCCCACTGGCGTGGAGCGCTGATGACCGGATCTATTTCCTCCGTGATCCATTTGCGGGTTCGGGCGTCACGCAAATCGAGAGTTTGCCGGCGGCCGGAGGGACACCTGAACCTCACGTCCAGTTGCCTTTCGGATGTGCAGCTAGCGACATCACCATTTCGAGAGACGGCCGTCTAGTCGTATGTGCGGTGAGCGAGGTGGAATCGGATGTGTCTGTAGTTGAGAACCTAGGGCTCCGCGAAAGATAGCCTCGAATTCTTGGCGGTAGGCCTCCACGCTTCTTCCCTCCAATCACCTCAATCCCCAATTCCCAACAATAACGGTCCTCACGGGCTACCTGTCTTTGTTGATGAGGCTGATACAGCGACGCCGCGGCCTTCATCGGACGTCGCTGCAGCGCGAGGAATCCTTCTGACGAGTGAAGTTGGACTGACGCAGGGAAAGAACTGTGATTCGAGGACAGAATCATGAAAAAGACTATAGGTGTCATCGCCATGTTGAGCATCGCCGCTGTGACGCTAGTGTACTCCGCGCTTGCCGGCAGCGGAGACCTCAATACGTACAGACAGGTAGCCGTCGAGCAGGGAAGCGTTGAACATGCCATAACCGCGACCGGCACACTCGGCGCCGTCACCACGGTACAGGTTGGGACACAAGTGTCCGGGATCGTTTCCGAGATCTTTGTCGATTTCAATGACGAAGTGAGGGAAGGACAAACCATTGCGGTCTTGGATACGACGCTCTTGGGAATAGCCGTGCGGGATGCAGAGGCAAGCCTGCAGCGGGTTGAGGCACAGCTGTGGCAGGCGGATCGCGAATTCGAGCGTGCCGACGGGCTTTTCCGACTGGAGATGATCACAGAGGTCGAGGTCGATCAGGCACGGTACA
>JBDGYW010000846.1:0-3253 GCA_039588935.1 Gemmatimonadota bacterium
CCACCTTCGACGCGGTCAATCATTCCATGAGTGCGCTGGCGACGGGAGGGTTTTCGACCCGTACGGAGTCACTTGGTGCGTTCAGTCCTGCGATCCAATGGGTCACCATCGTCTTTATGTTGGTCGCGGGTACCAACTTCACGTTGCACTACACGCTGCTCTCCGGCAAATGGAACGCTTGGATCCGTGATGCCGAATGGCGTTGGTTCGCGGGCATCGCATTTCTGGCCTCGGTAGCCGTATTTATGATGCTGGGAGTATCAGGAGCGGATTGGGGATTCAGGGATGCGGCGTTCAACGTGGTGGCTGTCTTGAGCACAACTGGGTTTGCGACCACAGACTTCGGCCAGTGGCCCACGTTCTGCCTGGTGCTTTTGCTTGGTCTGATGTTCGTTGGTGCGATGGGCGGCTCAACGGGTGGGGGGTTCAAGGTCGCCCGGGCAGTGGTGGTGTTGAAGCACGCCGTCAGTGAAGTTCGCAAGGTGTTGCATCCAACAGGCGTCTTTGTCACAAAACTGGGTCGTGTGCCGATACGATCGGAAATCCTCCTCAACGTTCTGGCCTTCCTGGCGCTTTATGTCGTCACTCACGGAGTCGGTACGCTGCTAATTGCCGCGTCCGGCTATGACTTCATCACGTCAACGAGTGCTGCGCTTGCAGCTATGTCCAGCATAGGCCCAGGCCTCGGTCAGGTCGGCCCGGCCGAGCACTATGGCCATATGGGCTCCACGTCACACATCGTGCTCTCTGGACTCATGCTGCTTGGACGGCTGGAGTTCTATACGCTTCTGGTCCTGATCATCCCGGGGACTTGGGATCGATGGGGCGGTGAATTGTAGGCAAGGGGCGCGACCCGCGCGCGCTTGCCACTCACTTTCATCTCACTACTTTACAGTTGCCCCAGGTCCGGAGGGCGAATGCGCGTGAACCGCGTCAGGACCGTGAAGGTAGCAGCGCTAAGCGAAGGCACGCGTCGCTTCGGGTCGCCTGGGGCATTTTGTTTCTTCTTATGACACATACAGCCTTAGCTCGTAGATACCGACCGACAACGTTCTCGGACTTGGTCGCGCAAGGGCACGTCGCAGCCGGACTGGCTGGCGCCGTGTCCAAGGAACGCGTTGCACATGCGTATCTGCTGACGGGTCCGCGTGGCGTAGGAAAAACGAGTGCCGCGAGGATCCTCGCGATGGCGTTGAATTGCGAGGATAGAGAATCTTCCCCGGGGCCCGGAGAACCGTGTGGGGCTTGCGACTCCTGTACGCGCATATGGTCGGGGGTCGCTTGTGTTGACGTCGTGGAAATTGATGCGGCCAGTAATCGGGGAGTTGATGACGCCCGGGAGTTGCGGGAGCGTGCCATGTACGCAGCGAGTGGGCCGAACCGCCACAAGGTTTACATCGTGGACGAGGCTCACATGCTCACCCGCGAGGCGTGGAATGCTCTACTGAAAATTCTCGAGGAGCCTCCGCCAGGCGTGGTGTTCGTGTTTGCAACTACCGAACCCCAAAAGATCGCAGCATCCGCCGCGCCCGTGATGAGTCGGGTACAGAGATTTGACTTCAGACGGATTGGCCCACAGAGCATTGTCGAACGGTTGAAGTGGGTGGTCGAGACCGACGGGATCGACGTTGAAGGAGAAGCGCTCCAGTTGATCGCACAGGTGGCTGATGGTGGTATGAGAGACGGCCTATCTCTGCTCGACCAGGCTCTGGCATACGGTGAAGGTACTATCACCGCAGCACGTGTTCGGGAGGCGCTCGGCCTCATCGATCATGAGACCTATGCTGAACTCCTCACTCTAATTGCAGAAAAGCGTACAGCGGATGTGTTCCCGTTCGTTGCTCGACTAGTTGAGGCAGGGGCAGATCTGACTGAGTTTGTGCATGGCACCGGCGACGTCTTCCGTGCACTGTTGGTGCAGATACTAGGAGGTAAGCCTGAGGCGCTCACCGACTCTCTCCGCGAGTCAGTCGAGCAGCACTGCAGCCGATACACTGCCGGCGATGTGTTGAGGATGCTCAAGCTCCTCGCCGCCACTGAGAATTCGATCCGGAGGAGTCCCAACGCGAGACTACACGTCGAGATACTCTTGCTGCAATGGTCGTTGCTGGATCGCACCGTCGAGCTGACGGACGTGTTCGACGCAATGGGAGGCACAGCTCCGACTCAGGTACCGCCCGCTCTCGACGTGGTGAATCCGAGCAACGTGGAGGAGCCACGAAATCCCGAGCCGGTAGACGCACCGACGCGGAACAACACTGCTGAAAGTGGTGACCCTTCACTTGAGAGCCTGGTCACTGCGTGGCCGCAAGTCATCCAAGCAGTCGGCCGGAAACGAAGAATCGTCCGTGAGGCGCTGAGCCATGCGACTCCGACCTCGGTAAACGAAGGAGTGGTTGAATTCGAGGTGAGCGACTGTGAGGTGCATTTGGAAGGACTCGTGCGCAATCGCGCAGTGATAATCCAGAGCATCGAGGATATTGTCGGCTTGAAGGTGAAGCAACTGGAGTATAGGCCACAGACCACAGACAGGGAGGTGCCGCTCGTCCCGCCGCCGGCCCGGCTTGATCGAAATGCGGATCAAGAGGAGCGGCTCAAACATCACCGTCAGTTGGATCCTGGCCTGGATGCCCTAGCAAAGGCGCTCGACCTGGAAGTGCTGGAATAGCTTGCGGCTCTTCATTTGCGAAGGTAGCTTGCACAATTGACCGCATTTATGCTCGCGCGGATGTGATAGACATGGCCGATTTTTCGCAACTTCTTCAATTGGGTCAGCAGATGCAGGGTCGGCTGACTCAGATGCAGACCGAACTGGCACAACAGACGGTGACAGGCTCAGCTGGCGGCGGGATGGTAACAGCGACTGCTGATGGGCGCGGCCAGATCCGGTCTGTTCAAATCGATCCTACGGTAGCCTCGGACGGCGACGTCGAGATGCTGGAGGATCTGGTGTTGGCCGCGATCGGTGAAGCTCAACGCAAGGCTCAGGATCTGTACAAGAGTGAGATGAGCAAGGTCACCGGAGGGTTGCCGCTACCATTTCAGCTTCCGTTGTAACAGCGTGCCTGCAATTGACGATCTCATCGGAGAGCTGGGCAAGCTGCCTGGGATCGGCCGCAAAACGGCCACTCGTTTGACATATTTCCTGCTAAAGCAACCAAACGACCACGCCGATCGTCTGGCTAGAGCGGTCAAGGCAGTTGCCGAGAAGGTCAGACCATGCGCGGTGTGCGGCAATCTGACGGAGGCTAGC
>JBDGYW010000847.1:0-3252 GCA_039588935.1 Gemmatimonadota bacterium
AGACACGGATCCGGCAGCGAATTCGTCGCCGAAGAACCGTGCGTACGTGATCCCGCCGATCCGCTCGAATTCGATCAGCGTCTTCGTCTCAGCCGTCGTCACATATGTGGGCTCTGTCCCGCCATCCCATTGCACATTCGCAATTGTGACGCTGTGTCCACCCGTCCCATCCTGTGTGAACAGCAGCCGATAGCGAACACTATCCGCCAGCCCTGAGACGGTGATCGACACATCCTGATCGACGGTGAGCAAAGCCGTTGTGGCGGTAGTGAAATCGATGTCCACGCCGAATTCGGCGCTCGTGCCAGCGTCCACCTCGCGCGGGCGCAGGGACGGCTGCTCGAACGGCAAGCTGAGCGGCCCCTTCGTGAGCGTCCGCTTCTGCATCTGCCACGATTCGGTTTGATCCAGATTCTCCGCGTACATGCGCGCGTACACGGCGTCTGGCGGTACGAATCCACCCTCAATCAACGATTGCTCGAACGTGGAGGAAGCGACCGTCGTGCCCGCTTCGGTGATGAGCGGGAGCTTGCTCGCGTCCAGCCAATCGATCGCCACGCGCACATCGTCCACACCCGTGGAACTGAGCAATTCGGCAGAGAACGTGTATTGATCGCCCGCTGCGATGTTGCGTGTCGCGATCTCCAGATCCACCGTATCGGATTGAGCGTCGGACGCTGCGTACAACTCTGGATTGCTGCTGACAACACCTACAGGAACGAGATTGGCACCGCCAAATCCGATCTGCGTGCTCTGGCTCTGTGTTACCGTCGTCGCGCTTGGAGATGACGACATACCCGACAGCGCCGCGCCGCAACGCAGCTTCGGGATCGAATAGGGGCCAGCCTGCGGCCCCGCAACCAGCGTGGCACGCTCCACACAGACCTGTGAGCAATCGTCAGAGCCCAGCTTGAGCGGTGTGATCCGCAGATACGCGGTGCCAGCAGGGATCGTCACGCTGTTGAGTGAGAATCGGGTGTACGACCCGGCATTAGTGCCAGCAGCGTCGTGTGTGGAGATCACCAATTGCGCTGCGTCGAGAAATTCCAATCGGATCGAAGCGAGGCAATTGCCCACGCTCGCCACGGGGTTCATCTCGTACGTGTCGCCCGTCCAGACCTTGCTCCCGTGCGGATGCTCAGAACCCAAGAACGTCTCGACGACGGCATCGGCAGCGGAGAGCACTTCGATCTTGTCCCACCAACCACCGCCACGATTGGCTGTGTCACGCATGTCGATCGTACCCGTCCCCGTGAACGTGCCCGTCGTGAGCGTGCGCGAACCGATGTATGAATCAGCCGTCCGCGTGGCGCGGATCTTCTGATTCACAAGCCCATTCACGGTGATGACGTTCGAGGTGGTGGCGTTCATGTAATAGACCCAATTCGTACCACTACCGAATCTGTCCGTGTTCGCGAAGCCGGGATAGAAATCCGCACCGAAATACGTGGCGTCCGCTTGCTCGAAACCTGTGCCAGCGAAATCGGGACTGTCGGGGAGCGGATATCCGAACGCGGCGCGTGTGCTGTTCGTCGCGCCGGAGATCCTGACCTCTTGTGCCGTGACCCACGGCAATTCGTTCAGCGAGCCCGTCTGATCGAAATCGTAGATGGTTGTGCTGCCGTCTACGACTCGACCGTGATTCAGTTTCGTGTACGTGCTAATCACGCCCGTGGTGAGCGCGATATGGCCATCGCGCAGATCCGTTGTTGTGGCGACATACGCACCGCCGGATACGTTCGATGAAGTCAATTCATGTACGGCGGTCGCGACACATTCGGGATGTGAGCCGCTATCAACCCGCAGGATTTGCTGGTCCTGCCCCGTGATTTCCAATCGGCCAGCCACCACGTTGAGCGAGACGCCGCCCGTGAACGAATACTCCGCTGGATCGAGTGTCGTAGCGGTAGCCCAATCCTCCTCGTAGATGAATCCGTTCACCATCAGACAGAGATTCGTGGACGCGTTGCACGCAATGGTCGTCGCACCGCCCACCTTGCCGTCTGCGCTGATGCTGACGAGATCGCCCACATCGATGCATTCGTCGGCCAACGTGACGAGCGGATAGGGTGTGCCGAGGATCGTGCCTGCGCCGCCCATGCATTGTTCGGCTTCCGTGCCACACGCGAGCAGGTTGTCGCACGCGCCCGCGCCTGACGGCCCCGTGACGGAGATGCCGGGGAACACATCGCTGAATTCCGGCGAGCAATTGATTTGAGCTTCACCGTAAATGTCGCTGAAGCAATCCTTCGGGCAGATACGCCAATAGAACGTTTGTCCGCCCGACACAGGTGGAGCGCCCGATATCACTAAATTGCTGACAGTACCGAAACCAGCGCCAGCGCTGACGATATACACCTGCGCTGTAGCGGCTATCGTCGATACGTCAGGAGAAAAACCGGAGGTGTCGCTCATGTGAAGCTCAAATGCCGTCGCATTCGTACCTGTCACATTGACGTTGAGCGTGAATATGCCAGAGCGAAATGTGCGTGTCGTGATCCTGCTTGCCGGGAGCCACGATGCATCAGGCCGAGCACCGATGACCTGAATGTCCGATACAACAACGTCATCCCAACCGATCCCAGCCGGTTGTGTCAACAATTCGTTGCGAGTCAATCCACCGGCACCAAACCCGTAGATGTTGATTGCAGCGATTTCGACACGCAGATCGACACCCAATACGTTAGGAACGTCGAACGTACCCAATTGAGATGTAGCATCCACATCAGCATCGAATTCCGTCACCTGCCATGCGCCCGGTCCCGCATCGTCGAATCTGTAGCGGATCAGATATTTGTCGATGAAAGCGGAAGGGCTGGTGTCCCAAGTTGCGTTGACACGCAGGCTTGGCGTGGATGCCAGACAATTCACGGTGACAGCCACGGCTAGATTCGTCGCTGGCTGTACCACTGACGGATCCGGTAGGGACGGCGGGATGGGGGTCGGCGGTGCCACACCGAACGTCGGTGCCACGTACGCCTGCGAGTTGAATCGCTGGAGCGACACACCGACGATCCCGCTCTGGAGGATCTGCATGTCGCGGATGTACCACTCTGACGGCGACGCTTCGTCCAGAATCACGGGATCCAATTGCACCAGATCGCCGACGGAGAACTCCAAACCCGGCTCACGCATCGTCGCTTGGAACGTGTCGCCCTCGCGAAGCTCCAACAGCACCATGCGAGCCATCGTGACGGCGTGGTAGTAATCCGTGACGCCGGGAAGCTCTAGGGCAAGCTCAGCCGGGAAATC
>JBDGYW010000848.1:0-3249 GCA_039588935.1 Gemmatimonadota bacterium
GACTAGCTAGTAGCTCGTGCGGCGAGGACTTGAGCACGCCCACACAGAACGCGTGGAACGTACAGGTGCGCGGGCGATTCTTGAGCCCTGACAGCATCGCCGCCACGCGACTAGTCAGCTCCTTGGCCGCCCGATTCGTAAACGTCACGCACAGGACACGCTGTGGTTCAGCGCCCCGCTCGATGAGCTTGGCGGTGCGGCACGTTACCGTATGGGTCTTGCCAGAGCCGGGACCCGCAAACACGAGCAGCCGACGACCATCGTACTCCACTGCTCGCCGTTGCGCTTCGTTGAGCTGCATCAGGCGGCCCTCTTGCGCCGCCTCCGTTTGCGCCGCTTGCCGCGCCGCGGGTCACGCTGAAACCGACCGAGACCGAGGTCGTCTACCTTCTGGTACTTCTTCTTCTCCCAAACGCGACCACCGAGTGCCTGCTCGACCAGGTTTTCGAGCAGCACGTACAGCGCGACACCTTCCTCTTCGCTCTTCTCACGTAGCAGCTGCCGCAGATCCTCGCGGATGCGGATCACGCAGCAATCGGGCCGCGCTTTCGCCTTCGACTTCTTCGCCATGTCGACATACTGTCGCGCAAGCTGGCGAATGTCAAGGGGGTTACCGCTTACTCGGGGATGTCAATCCTTGTCGGTGCAGATGTGCCGCTCCGGGCAAATCTCGATCTTCGCGATGCACGCCGGGTGCAGGTTGACACCCTGCTCTTCAGCGTTGCGAAAGATGTCCACACAAGCCACCCCCCCGTTCGTCGGCTCCCACAGGTTGCGGCCCTCGATGTCTTTACAGCCGAGCTGCTCGAAGCGCTCGCATGCTGCCTCGGCAGGATCGACGCCGGGTGGCAGTATTGGGTCTGGGTCAGGCGGGTCCGGTTCGGGAAGGTAGGGCTGCGGACAACCTAGGACGAACAGCGACAGTACCAACGGGATGGCTCTCACAACGCAAACTCCTTGGGGACGGTCACGGCCCACAGGTCCGTGGTTTGCGGCCAACGCACCCACTGCCAGCCCATACGGAACCAACCGCCCTTGAACCGACCGAATGGATCGGGGGCCCCCCACTTTTCACCCCAGCTGTTGAGCACCCACAGCCCGTACATGTCGTAGCCGAGCGCCAACATCATGTGGCGACCCCCGAACTGCGTAGGGTGTTCGAGCGGCTCAGCACCGTCTGACCGATACTTCTTGAAGGCGTCGTCGACGATGGTACCTACCGTGACCGGGTTACCCTGCGAGATCGTCGCCTTCAACTCTTCCACGCGGTCGGTGAGACCCCACAGCTGGTAGTACCCATCGATCCACTTCTGGTCGATAGCCGCAGCTCTCACATCGAAGCTCGGCGGCCTATTGACCTTGGCTGGGTCAAATGGCCAGAACTTTTCCTTACAAAAGCCCGTGCCGGACATGGCCTGCCACGCCAACCGTGGGTAGCAACCCATGTCGTACTTTTCCGTGCCGCCTCGCTTGCGGGCGTCCCAATAGCCGGCGAGCACTGACATGTATTCGAGCGGCTTACCATGGTGGCCGAGCGACACGTAGTGCCCCTGCTGCAGAGCCTGCAGTACGCAGGTCTGCGTCGAGATCTGGTTGTTGACGCGGTCGACCAACCGGCACAGCTCCAGGTCCTCGTCGGGTGCCGCGGGCAACGAATACCCGAACAGCGACGTGGCGTCGCCGACGATCTTGAAGTCGCGATCGTCAATCGGGGATGGGATGTAGCCTAAGCCACGCTCCACGCTACTGCCCCGCCGTTTCCGTCGGGACGGCTGGCGTAATCACCGGCTCCGCTGGCGCAGGCGCGGGCTCAGGAGCCACCGGCTCCGCTTTGGAGCACTCGGGACAATCGCACGCCGCATCCCCCGCCTCCTGCGCCGCAGCGGCTTGCTGCGCGGCGAGCAGGGCGTCGATGAAGGGCCGCAGCTGCGCCTCCGTCGCGCAAGCGTCCTCGAACGTCACGCCCGTCTGGTCCGCGTACACGGCACAAGCGTGCCGCGCCGCCTCGATGACCGTACGCGCCAACGGCCTGATCGCCGCACAGCTCGTCAACGCACACAACGCCGCCAAAACCAACATCATCTTGAACCGATTCATGTCTTCCTCCGTGCCCTACCGTAACAGCATGTACGCGCCGCCCGCAACCACCACGGCAACACCGCCGGCCACCATCACCTTTTTGGTAGTGGTCAGCCCATCCCACCAACCCTTGGTGTCGTCGAGCGGACCGGTTACGTCACTGGGCGTGCGCATCGGCGGCACTCGCAGCGTTGCTCGCCGCAGCCGCGCGTAGGCCTCTGGACGCAACGTCGGCGTCACCGGTGGAGGCGGCGGTGCCGGCTCGGTGGGCTCAGTGGTGGTCCACCCTGGACCCGGCGGGGGGCCACCAGGCGCGGTGGCCCTCGCGCCGCCGGGGGCACGGTTGGACCAACAAGCGCCCGCTTCACCGTGCATCGTACGAGCGTCTTGCTCCGTGCACGACGGCAACCGGGTCTTCATCTCGTAGACGAGGGCGCTACAGATCTCAGGCGTCACACCCCACTGGGTACCATCGAACGGTAGACCGTACTTGGCAGCGACAGAGCCCACCGCACCCGCCACGCCGGGAGTCCACGCATCCGAAAACGGCCCCGTCGCGTAGCCGAGCCAACCCAGTGCGTCGCGCAGATCCTGTAGACCACCGTCACAGGGCCGCGCTCGTGGCGGGCTGTGACCCGTCTTGCCCGAAACAGCCGGACAGATCTGAGCCGGCAAAAATGTCGGCCACTGCGGCGTGCCGTAGTTGGAGAGAAAGTAGGCGCACTCCGGCCGATCGGTCGCTCCTAGTCCTTGTGCTGCTCTGTACATCGCTTACTCCTCGTTGGTGTTGTCCACCACGCCAAGTCCCGCCAACTGTTCGAGCGCCGATGACATCTGTAGCTCATCGACGTCCAGCTGATCAGTCAACACTTTCCGCCACTCTTCCTCGCCCCAGGCACTGAGATCGCCACCCGACTCCAGGATGTCCATCGCCAAGATGGTCAACGCCGAGCTCATGTCCGTTACGACACGCACCACCGGCTGCTGCGACGCCGCCAGGTTGGGGACGTAGCGACCGTTGCCAAAATGCTGCCGCACGAGCTTGGCCAGTCCCGCCACGTCAATGCTCCTCGTAGAAAACAGTCACGTCACTGTACTCACCGCGTTTGCCGCCCCAGCAAACCCGACAGCCCTTCTCGCCGCGAGGGCCACGGGCCGTTACGCAGGTGC
>JBDGYW010000849.1:0-3245 GCA_039588935.1 Gemmatimonadota bacterium
GTCGCCGGAGCCGTTCAGGTGAACGCTGTGGAGCCATGTGTTCGGGCTGTTACGCTTGAACGCGGCCCACTCGTTGCACAGTGGCGAGGATGAGCTTCCCCATCCACGACTGTTCCAGCACTGCATGTCGCTGAGCAGGATAACGCGGTCAGGCTTCAGACCCTGCTTCGCGAGGAAGCGCGGAATCTTGTAAGCATCGGTGCTCCAGCCACGAGTGTTTGCACCCGCAACCTTCTCCGCGATACCGATAACCGTGTCATGCCGGGTGAAGGTCACCGGAGCAACCTCTGTGGCAAACGCGGCCACGACAGCGTCGTCAGCACGCTTGGCAACGATACCAGCGATTGCGTTGGCCGCACCAGCACACGTCATCTGGCTCTTGCCAGAGACACCGCAAGACATCGAACCGGAGTTGTCCGCGAACACGGCCGTCAAGCCCGGCAATGCCGGAACATTCTCGACCGCGAGGTTGGACGCCGACTCGATAGCCTCAAGCATCTTGCTGACCGCCCGCGAGTTCGTACCGTGTCCACGACCGAAGTGGTCGTTGAGGACGCGATGCGCCATCAGGAAACGGAACGGCAACTGCTTCGAGCGAACAACCTCCTTCGGGTCTGCCAACTTCGCAACCGCACGGTCGATGACCGACTGGCTGACGTTGGCTTCCAGCAAGTTGCGCAGGTTACGCAACAGTGCCATGTAGCCGACAAGGTTGTTTTCGAGCAAGTGCTCCCAGACTGCCGTGCTGTCCGTCTTACCGAACTGCGACAACAGAACTTCCCAGTTGACACGCGAGGTGACAGCCAAGTCCTTCGCACGAGCGTCGAACTTCTTCAGCTTCGCCAACTCCTTACGAGCCGCCACGACCGGAGTCTTGGCCGGGTCGCTGATTTCACCGGAGATGAGGTAGTGCGCCAGAGCAGGCTCCATACGCTTCTGACCCTTCTTCGACGGGAGCGTGCAAAGCACGTCCTTCCACGTCGGGAAGTTGTTGCTGTTGTACTTGAGGAACGCCGACTCGTTGAACTTACCGAGCGTGTCAGTCAAGCCCCACGCCAAGCTGTTGCTCAAGGACTTCATTCCGAAGAAGAAGCGGTGCAAGAGCAAGCAGGTCTTGATTTCGTCCGGGCGAACCGCGATGTGCGGAGCGTACTTACGGACAAAAGGCTTGGTCGCGTCGATACGCGATGCGACAACCAACAAGACCTGTGGGGTCAGGCGGATGTATGCATCGTTACGGAGCCAACGAGCGATGGCCAGCAAGTCCTCCGGGTTGTCCCCGGTGGCGACGTCGATAGCTGTAGCTACGACCTCACGGGCGATGTCGTCGAGTTCCTCGCAAGACGCGAAGCCCTTGAGCTTGTCGTCAACGATTTCCAGACGCCGGGCCAGCTTCTCGAACTTCTTGGAGACAGCCGTACGGCCACTCACGTTGCGCCGCTTGGGCGCGACTGCGTCGCCGGAGTAGAACTTCGGCTCAGCATAGAACGAGCCACCCGTCATGGTGACGAGCTTCAGGGCCGGGTCATTGATTTCAAACGCCACGCCACCCGCACGGTTGACTGAAGCATTCGACTGGTTGGATGGCAGACGTGCGCTACGCGCCTTCTGCCGCATCTTGTTGGTCAGGTTTCCCATTATATTGCCCTCCATTTGGAGTTGTGGGCTTTCGCCCGTGAAGCGTGCCTTTTACAGCACCGAAAAAAATGACCCGACAGGTTGTTACACCTATCGGGCCATCACTTAGTTGGTGGCAGGGGTAGGATTTGAACCTACGGCCTTTTGGTTATGAGCCAAACGAGCTACCGGACTGCTCTACCCTGCTATCAAATTGTTAAGCGATGACACCGATAATTGCGCCGGGTGGGTTTCATTTTCTGGTAGAAGTAACCCAGCACTGAAGCGTGTCGTCAAAGGGATTATATGAAATTCAGACGTAGTTTCAACACCTTACTTTCATTTTTTTTGGAAAAAAGTAAGGCCGCCCCGAAGGACGGCCCTGTAAGTCACACTGCTTCTGGAAGATAGACTTACCAGAATTTCGACCAGATTGACTTGCCTTGCTTCTTTGCAAGACTGCCTGTGCCGCCAATCGTCTCGCCAGCAGTAGATGAAGCGCCACCCAAGAAGCGACCCGCCGTCCGGGTCAAGTCCTTCACGGCTTGGCCCGTTACGTTCGTTGCGTTGTTGATGGTGTTGGTTGTAATGTCCGTACCACCTTCAATCGTGTCGCCCGTTGCACGAGCCGTAGTCCGAATCAATCCACGTCCATCATCTTTGGGTACTGCACCATTATCAACGGCCGCAGGAGCCGGGGCAGGCTGTGCTTCACGTACGATAGGCTTGCGTTCACCCCACCCTGCATCCAAACCATCACCATCTGGCGCAGGATTGCCGTTTGCGGCGAGCATAGCCTCCATACGGGCAAGACGTGCATTCAGTTCGGCATTCGGGTCAGCAGGCGCTGAATCGGCCACCAAACGCATGTGGCGCATGTCAACGACGCCCGGACGGGTACGAGTATCAATCACTGTTGGCCGACTGGGAATCGTCTCGACACGAGAGATGCGCCCATCGAAGGACTCGAACACCTTGGTCAGTTCCTTGTCGCGGGCACTGGTGTCATTGTTGACACGGTCAGCCAGCAAATCAAGTGCCACGCCCAACTGGTTGTTCTTGCTTTCAAGGGAGGTTACCTTTGCTGTCATAGTCTCCAGCATCCCAACAAGACGTTCGTCTGGATTGCCAGTTTCCTCGGCCTCGGCGACCTTCTTGGTGAGTGCTTCGACTGCACCAACGAAACGAGCGTTCATCTCGTCCTGTGCAAGCTGGCGTTCGCTGGCCTTGACGTCGGCCTTCTTCTCGTAGTCGTTCAGCCAGAGCATGACATCGGCGTGAACCTTGTCGGGTGTCACAACCATTGTTGTCTTGTCTTCGGCGAGAGACCTGCGTGCCTCTGTGGTAACACGCTCCACGATTGCCTGCTGGTCGATTGTCTCAACCTGCGGCTGTGGGTCATTGTTCATTACGGAGAACACCGTCGCGGCGGCCACAAGACCTGTTGCGATGATTCCTCCGCCTACTGCGGATTTTTTTGTCTCGGCATCCATTTGTGCCTCCGGTTTGTTCACGGTTGTCGTGCAACTCTCATCCTCTTATATACCGCGAATATAAAAGAATTGGTAGCGGGCCAAGGAATTGAACCTTGCTATACTCGGTTATGAGCCGAGCCTCTGTGCGCCAGT
>JBDGYW010000850.1:0-3243 GCA_039588935.1 Gemmatimonadota bacterium
GTCAGCACGCCCATCGCTGTGAGCTTGATGCCTTGGCCCATGACCATTGAGTAGATGTCGCGGCTCTGCGCTCCCAAGGCCATTCGGAGGCCGATCTCTGGGATCTGTTGAGAAACCGTATACCCTACGACGCCGGCGACTCCCACCATAGCAAGTAGCAGAGCGATTCCTCCAAACAAGAGAACCAGGTTAGTGCGGAATCGCGGTTGTGCGGTTGTGCGATCCACGACCGCAGTCATCGTCTGCATAAAGTCGATAGAGATACCGCTATCGACCTGGCGGACGGCGGCGCGCGCTAGATCTGCGACTTCTGTAGGATCACCACCTGTCCTGAGCAGGAGCGTCATGACTCTTCTGCGTGCCCAATCCGGTTCTTGAATGTGAGGCATATAGATGGCTGGCACCGGGTCCGCCGCGAGACCCACCTGATTGACATCTCCTACGACACCGACAACTGTTCGGGATATGTCAGGCAAGTAGTCCCTGGTTTCGTAGAGTGTGAGGTTTTGCTCGAGCGGTTCCTCTCCGCGGAACATCAGGTTGGCGGTGGTTTGACTGATCACAGCGGTAGGAATCGAAGCCTCGTTGTCCTGATCGGTGAATGCTCGGCCGCGCACTACGGGAATCCCAAGCGCTCTGAAGTAGTCAGGCGTGACCACTCGCACCTCGAGGCACCTTGGTTCGTTCATGGTCGCGAATTCCTCACGGGTTGGGACCGGACGGTCGTCGGGCCATACGAATTCGCAGTTCTGACCCGATGACATCGGGATGAAATTCACAGCTCCGGTTGCGACGACACCGGGAATAGCGGCAACGCGGGCGGTCAGTTCCTGGTACAGCACAGTGACCTCTTCTGGCTCGGTATAGCTGCCAGCTCGGGGGAACACACGCATCGTGAGCACGTTCTCCGGCTGGAATCCTGGCTCCACGCGCTGAAGGTTCCAGAGGCTTCGCAGCAACAACCCCCCGCCGACGAGAAGCACCAATGCCAACGCGACCTCCGCCACAACGAGGCTTCCTCTCACCTTCTGGCTTCTCCTGTCGCCCGAAGCGGTGCGTCCGCCTGATTGCAGTGTTGACGCCAGGTCCTTCCGTGCGATTGGGTATGCGGCGGTAAGTCCAAAGACCAGTCCAAATACCAGCGACACTACCAGTGTGAAGCCCAACATGGTCAGGTCGACCTGAGTCTCGGATAGCCTAGGCAGATTCTGACCTCCCATCGATAGCAGTAGGTCCTTTCCGATCCAAGCCAAGCCAAAACCAGCCGCACCGCCGATCAGAAACAAAAGGCCGACTTCTGTGACCAGCTGCCGGACGATGCGCCCGCGGCTCGCTCCCATCGCCGCACGCAGAGCAACTTCTCGTCCCCTGGTGACCGTCCGAGTCAGGAAGAGGTTCGCAACGTTGCCGCAGGCGATGAGGAGTACGAGACCCACGGCTCCGAACAGCACCAGGATTGCAGGCCGAACGTTTCCGACCATCCACTCCTTGGCCCCAACCAGCACGGCACCATCCTCACTGTGGCTTTCTGGGTACTCGCGCCTGAAATTGCCCCAGATCAGATCCAGGTCGGCTTGTGCCTGCTCGAGCGTGACTCCTTCTGCGAGTCGGCCGATCGCCCGCCAGCTATGGTTGATGCGTGCCAGGCGGGTGGCATCCCATTGGGGCGGACGTGAGCGCCAGATCAGAGGCTGACCGCCGTACGGATCCACGAAGTGTTCCGGTGCGACTCCAACGACTAAGTAGTTCGTATTGTCCAGATCCAGAGTGGTCCCAACAACGTTCGGGTCCTCTCCGAATCTCTGTTGCCAGAAGACGTGGCTGAGCACCACAACCGGTTCGTGGTCCAGGACTTCGTCCTCCGGCAGGAAGAACCTTCCCACTGCGGGTCGAAGTCCAAAAATCTCGAAGAAACATGCAGACACGCCCTGGCCAAAGACACGTGCCGGCTCACCATCACTGTACAGGATCGGGTCCCACCACTGGATTGCGGACACATGCTCCAGTGAGCCGCTTGCCACACTGATGTCCACGATTTCAGGGTATGAGAGCCAGGAGTGCCGGCGCACCAGCTCGCCCTGAATAGTTCCGACAATCTGTACCACACGCTCTGGCTCATCGTATGGGAGCGGGCGGAGGAGAACACCGTTGACTACGCTGAAAATTGCTGTGTTGGCTCCGATACCTAGTGCGAGTGAGGTCAAGGCCACGATCGTGAAGCCGGGCTGTTTCATGAAGCTTCGAGCGGCATAGCCTATGTCTTGGGCAACCGTGCTCATGATTCTGCCTTTGCGTTGTGTGGGTTTGGGCCTCAGCGTCATTTCGAAGGCGGAGGTTCTTTCAGTAAGGCCGGCGAGAAGGAAATCGAAAAGGCCTATAGCGTATCCGTATGCAGCTCTTATCGGTGGTGCCTTCCTTGCATCCTTCAAGTCGCTCTGCAGTTGCCGGATCGCCTCGCTACCATACGTCTGCCTGAAGCGCTTTGGGTAAGTCCACAGGAGCAGTCGGTACCTACGCGGGAGCTTATTCACCGGCTGCCAAAGCCTTATCCAGCCAGCCGGCTGGAGCGCGCTACCTGCACCAGCACGGCCAGGCGCTCGGTTTCTGCCTGCGCAACGCGGCGGCCGAATCGAGTTAGGCGGAAGTACTTCCGGCGCTCGTCGTCCAACGCGGGGTCCGGCCTCTTATCGGATTCCTCGATCAGTTTCAGGTCGACCAGCTGTCTGATTGATCGGTAGAGACTTCCCGCACCGAGCTTGACCTTGCCGTCCGTACGGTGGATGATCTCCTTTTTGAGACCGTATCCGTGGCGGTCCCCGTCAGTTAGCGCAAGAAGGATCAGGTACAGCGTAGGTTTCAGCGGTAGCAGGTCGTCTACTTCCACAACGTTTCGTTTCATGACTCTTGTGCATCTCCGCATTGGGTAGCAGTTTCGTCTATTCAACTTGGTACTAATCGTACCAAATTATACTAATCGTACCGAAGTGTAACTGACACCGGACGGAACCGCAAGGGAGGTTTCTTAACGTCATAGAGCCTTCACTGACTACATTCTTTTCTGGATTGTTGGTTGCGTGGGAACGCGCTTACCAACGCCACGCGATCCTTTTCGAAATCACGTGGGTCAGATATCGAATCGAGTTGTACCTACATACACCGAGCCCACTCGTCCGGCTATGTCGGAACGGGTGGGCCCGGTTGTTGCGTGATGGCTAGATCGGCGTCTGCCGCCGTTACTTCCCA
>JBDGYW010000851.1:0-3243 GCA_039588935.1 Gemmatimonadota bacterium
ATTTCGGCCGCCGACAAATTGCACAACGCAATGGCGACACTCAGGGATTTCCGGGACCTCGGTGATTCAGTCTGGGACCGTTTCAAAGGAGGACGCGACGGAAGCCTCTGGTATTTCAAGGAGTATGCTATATCGCTGTGCGCCTACGGCCCCACCGATCTGGGGAGTGATCTGCTGCGCGTCCTCTCTCAACTGGAACGCCTGCTCGGCCTGAGCCCGCCCCGGCCGCCGAAGGGTGCGCAGTACTTCTCGGAGCTTTTCTACTCTCGGACCTATTACTGCCCCTGCGGCCACACCTGGGCCCAGAGGAACGAACACCTGTGGTGGGATACGGAACCCGGCCCATCGGAACCGGAGATCGCAGCGTCGAAGCGGGTGGGCGCCGATTGCCCACAATGCGGAACACCGGACCCGCCTGCCGTTTGCCCCGAATGCGGCGGCGCAGTCAGCATCGTCGCCGGGAACCTGCGCCAATCAGCCCTCGAGGATTGGGCCTACGAAGAAGAGGACTTCCTGGTCCGCTGCGGCAACGGCCACGCCTTCATGTTTGCACAGCGTTTCGACGGCGAGAGGTGAGCGGCTCCGTCCGTACGACCGCGAAGGCGCCTTCAGACAATGGAGTGCGGTTGAAGTTGACAAAACCCCTACGAGAGACAGGTTCTGATGTGGAGGTGTATTGTTGGCGTTTGGGGGAAACTGGCCGCAAGTCCGGAATAGCAAAGGAGCGAAGAAGATGACTGGTAGAAGAATGGGTTTCGGCTTCTGTTGCATCGGTCTGCTGATCGTGTCGCTGATCCTGGCGCTGCCAGGGTCTGGCTACGCCCAGGAAGCCGATCGGGCCTACGTCAAGGCAACCATCTACACGGTCGATGAGGAATTCAGCACCGCCTCCGCCCTGGCAGTGAAGGACGGCAGGTTTCTATATGTTGGCGATGCCGACGGAGTTGAGGCCTTCATCGGGCCAAACACATTCGTCGTCGACCTGGAAGGCAAGACCATCATCCCCGGTCTTCACGATGCCCATGTTCACATCAGGTATGGAGAACGGGAGCTCTATCCCCGGACGCCGGACATCCGAACGGGGATCGGCGAGTGGGCGTCGGTGGAACGGATGCAGGAAGTGATCAGGCACGCACTGGAAACCGGGGAAGGTATGCGCCCAGGGCCTGAGCCACGGTGGATAGTTCTGAGTGGCTGGATGTCGGCTGTCTGGGATCCGCCGGTATTCCGCAAAGAACTCCTCGATGCCGCTGCACCGAACAATCCCGTATTCATCAGTCGATACACCCACGGCAGCGGCGCGAACAGTAAAGCTCTGGAACTCGCCGGCATCACCCGGGACACCCCCGATCCTGAGGGGGGACACATCAAGAAGGACGAGAATGGAGAGCCAACGGGTGAATTTGTCGAAAGGGCTCCTCCGCAGCTGACCAGGTTGATTCCCAACCTGCCCCCACTCACCGACTACGAACGTAGCCGCAACCTCGTGGAAGGAACCGAACTGGCCATCGCCAGCGGACTCACGACGATCCACGGCGCCAGCATGACGGGCTATCAAGAGGTGCAGCGACGTATCAAACTTTACGACGTAGGCCTTCTGAGGATCCGCATCAATGAGATGGTCCATCCCAGTGCGGCCAGGCAGCTGGGGGAGCCTCTGAACCATGAGAACAAATTCTTCGTCCAGTCCGTGAAGGAGTTCGCGGATGGAGCCTTGGGATCCAGGGGCGCCCTTTTTATGGAGGAGTACAGCGACTACCCGGGCTATTTCGGCGAACCGCGACGTAGCGAGGACGAGTTGACCGCGCTGGCCACCGAGTTCCTCCCAATGGGATTCAACTTGAGGGTCCACTGCATCGGCGATGGTGCGAATCATGTTGCCATCAACGCATACGAACGGGCCCTCATCGCCACCGGAATCGACGGAGAAGATGCCAGGTTCGCTCTGGAGCATGCTCAGGTGTTCATTCCAGAGGACATTCCTAGAATTCTCGAGTTGGGGATCATTGCTTCCATGCAGCCGCTGCACGCCACTGAGGACATGAACTTCGCCGAAGCCAGAATGGGGTCCGAGCGTCTGAAGCACGCCTATATCTGGAGTGACCTCATCGATCTTGGTGTGCACGTGCCCACGGGAACGGACTACTCCGTGTCGCCCTACAATCCGTTCTACACCCTCCATGCCGCCATCACCCGGCAGGACAGGGACGACAATCCGCCGGGCGGCTGGATCCCCGAGCAAGCCATGACCCGCGAGGAGGCTCTGCGAGCTGCGACCATAGAGAGCGCCTACGCCATGTTTGCGGAAGACGACCTGGGCTCAATCGAGGTGGGGAAGCTGGCTGACTTCGTGGTGATCCCTGTGGACTACATGACTGTTCCGGCTGACGAAATTTGGAAGATCAAGCCGGACCAAACGGTCATCGGAGGTGAGGTGGTGTACACAAGGCCGGCGCAGACGGGGAACTGACCGGGGCGGGGAGCTGGGGGCGACGTCCCGCCCCCGGACAACGCCCTCCGACGCATCCTGTACGGTGGGCACGATCGTCGGGACCTGCGACTGAGACTACCGATGCTTTGGAGTTCCTCGCAGTGAGGCTTGAAAGCGACACTGCCAGCAATTCGCGGAGATCTTACTCCCTGGCAAGCGCCTCCACCGGATCGACCGAGGCTGCTCGGAGGGCCGGCAACCAACTCGCCAGAGCAGCAACCGTAACGATGACCAAGGCTGTGCCGAAGAGTGCCGCCGGATCTGCCACGCCCACTTGATAGAGCTGGGATCGGAGCAGTCGTCCGAGGATGATTGCTCCGCCCACACCCAGCCCCGCGCCAATCAACGCCAGACGTCCTCCGCGAAGAACCACACTCTGGAGGATCTTTCCAGCATCGGCCCCCATCGCCAAACGCACCCCAATCTCCTTCGTGCGCTGGCGCACACCGTAGGCGAGTACGCCGTACAAGCCGATGCCGGTCAGGCTCACGGCCACCGCAGCAAACACCGCGAGAAGCATCAACACAAAACGGGTTGGACCGAGCGCTTCCGACACATAACGTCCGAGCGGCGCTATCTCAACCGGCAGATCTTCAACACTACGCACGGCTTCGCGAAGCGGCTGCGTCAGGCCAACCGGATCGCCCGAAACCCGCAATACCAGCGAGACTTCGTGCGAACGATAAAAAGTGCGCGGGAAATAGAGCGTCGGCTGAATGTCACGGTGGTCCCATTGAGGCGCATATTCCACG
>JBDGYW010000852.1:0-3241 GCA_039588935.1 Gemmatimonadota bacterium
GCCGGTCGACGCAGTAGGAGTGGGATTCAGCACGACCATTCTCCGCCAGCACCTATACGAGGATCATGGCCCACCATGGTTATTCTTCACCTTCGGCCTGCTCTACGCGACTGACAGACTCTAGCCATCAGAGCTTTCGTTTTCTGCGCCCCTCGGCAAGCGTGCCTGTGACAGCATTCGTTCGGCGAAGTCGAGGCGGTCATGAAGGTCGTCGATATCGGATTGACGTGCGTCGAACGCGCGTTCGACTTCGTCCCTGACGTCCTCCCGCAGCTGCTCTCGCACCGTCTCCGTCAGCTCGTTGAGGTCGGGTCCGCGATGCTGACCAACCCACATGCGTATGCCGACCAGGCCCATCGCACCAAGGCCAAAAGCAGTTAATACTGCGAGTAATGGCGGAATGATCTCGTGCACTGGTGTGCCTCTGCGGTTGCGTGGTCGAGACTGCCGGGCGCCGGCAGTTTTGCGTGCCGGCACCCTCCACTCTACTACGATGGTTTCACGTCAAAAGATTGGCTGGCAATCTCCGTTCGTTACTCTCGCGCCTGTTCAAACCCCCAGTTCGCAATGATCATCACCGGAAACATCCCACCTTCCTTGATGATGTTGATCAGGCCAACCTGCACACCATTTGCGCGTTCAGCGTAGTTCACAACGGCGAGTTGCAGTCCGTTGATGCGACCGGCGTAGTTGACGCCGCCCCACTGGAAACCCTCAAACTCCCCCTTGGTATAGTTCACGATGCCATCTTGCCAACCCACCATCGATTCGGTGATGTTCACCCATCCAAATTGTACGCCTTCCATCGGCCCACTTACGTGGTTTGCAATGCCGATGTCTAGTCCGCTCATCGCCGAGTTGTTGCCGTAGATGATATTCCACCGGAACCCGGAGATTGCCTGCTCAGCCGGGACAATCTGAATCGGTGTGACGAGCGCGATGTTGATCGGCTTTCTTTGTGCCGAAGCGGGCGTCACCAATACCGCAACGGCGAACCCAATTAGAGCACATTTCGCGAAATTCTCTACGACTGTTGGCTGCTTCATCGCTGACCTCCGACGGCTGCTGGAATCGAAAAACGTATGCCAATGATAAGGTTACCGCAGGCGGTTCGACAGAGGGTGTGCTGGGGACTCAAGGTGTACGAGCCTGGGCATGTGCGTGGTCCCGCTCGCCCCTCCCGCGAGGCCCCTGCCAGGTGACAAGGACGCCCGTACACCAGAGTCCCTCATGCAAATACACGTGGCGAGCAGCTCCGGTCTACCAACTGGGCGTGTAGGTCGTCCACACCATCCATGGCAGCTGATCGCATTTCTCAGCATACCTTGCGGCATGTCCGTGACATTTGCGACACAGAGAACCCGCCTGCCGGTCCTTGCGACTGCAATCTGCAAACGACGTCGGGGAATTCAGTTTCCAGAAGGCCGAACTACAGTCTGAAAAAGCCCACCTGGCGGGGAAAACGCCACATCTGACGCTCGGGTAATGCGGTTTCCGACTAATTGATCTTGCGGCTGATCCGACCGTAGGAACGGCACGGGTTTTGCTTCAACAAAGCCTTACGAAACATCCGTTAGGAGAACCCGCGGCACACCTAAGACGTGAACCTAGCAGCGGAGCGCTACTTCTGACCGATGATCGTGGGGCCGGGATGCTTTTGGGCATCTCGGCCCTTTTTCGTTGTTGATTTGCTGCGCCCATTCACACTAGAGGTGAAGAACGTCATTGCCCTACGGCACCTTCTTCCGGCTCAGCCTGTCACCGCCCTCACCAATGTTGCGGAATCCGACATTTCCAGAACCCCTGAGTCCCGCCGCTGGGTGGGTTGGTGCACGGCCCACCAGTCGTCCGCCGCTTCCTCTGCCCACTCATCACCGGAGATCTGGCTCAGAGCAAGCTCGAGTTCCTTCGCAGATGCCGGTCGATCATCGGGGGCCTTGGCCAGCAGTCGCAATATCAAATTGTTCAACTCCATTGGCACGTCGAACGGACTCTTGTCGGACGGAGATCCTGGGAGTTCGCTCACGTGCTTGATGATCATTGCCATCGGAGTATCACCCTCGAACAACAGCTCGCCCGTCAACAACCAATAGGCGACACATCCCAAGCTGTAGAGATCGGCGGCACCGGTGAAGTCACGCTTTCCTGAAGCGATCTCCGGAGCAACGTACCCGGGCGTGCAGGGTGCGAGTCCTTCGCGGGTTAACTGCGCCTCATCCAGAATGTCACTATCAAACGTTGATGTGACCAACCCGAAATCGAGCACCTTCACGAAATCGGAGATTCCTCCGCAGCGGCACACGAACAGGTTCGCCGGCTTGATATCTCTGTGGACCAGGCCGCGTTCATGAGCTTCCCGGAGGGAGCGAGCAACCTGGCGCAGCAGGTGAACTGCGCGGTTGGGTGGTACCGGTCCGTACCGCTTAACCATAGTCTCCAAGTCAATGCCGTCGAGCAACTCCATGATATAGAAGAACGTGCCATCGTCCGTAGTACCGAAGTCGTAGATGTGCACCGTGTTTGGTGACGTGAGCTGTGCTGTCGCCTGTGCCTCACGCTCGAATCGTCGCACTACAGTGGAAGCAGCACCAGGATTTGACGACAGCACTTCTGGCCTGATCAACTTCGCTGCTGCCGGGCGAGCCAGCATACGGTGCTCTGCACGCCACACTTCACCCATTCCACCCTTGCCGAGCGGCTCCACGAGCCTATAGCTGCCCAGTTCTCGTGCCTTCGTTGCCTCGGAGCCCAGTCGATAAACTATGCGCGAGATCATCGGCGCCAACAAAACTGCAAAGCTTGCCGGCGCGAAGCGCGCCCAAGGGAATGCGTCCGGCCTCGCGACATCTCCCATAGCCACAAGTGTCAGGAAGCTGAGTGGGTCCATGATCGCAATGAAGAAGGCCACCACCAAAACCTTCCACGCTCGAGCCGGAACCAGCACCGGGAAGATGAATGCCCAAATCGCCACCGGCGACCAGCCTGCAACGGGAGAGCCAGGCAGTGGCATTTTGTTCACACTGAGGCCCAAGGCAAATGCGCCGATCACGGCGTACAGATATCCCAGGTCGAGCAACAGCGCAGCAGAGAACGTTTCGAGCTTCACCAAGGCATAGAGCGCGAAGCTCGCAGTAATGAAGCCCGCCGCCAGCAGATAGTCGTAGGTGGTGAACTCCATGAAGTCCAACAACGAGATGAAGGGAATGCTCAACAGCTTGAAAGAAGCGAACAACACGCAGAC
>JBDGYW010000853.1:0-3238 GCA_039588935.1 Gemmatimonadota bacterium
ATCCTACCAGCGGATAACAAGGCGTCCGTGCGCACCGTCGAACCATCCGTGGCCACTGTAATCATCGCCATCTACGTCGATTCGATACCCGAGGAGCATGGACGTACCACCTTTGAATTGCCATCCGACATCGAGCCGGAGTCGCGTATTGTACCTTCCCAGTGACTCCGCGCGAGGTACCTGCCCGTCACCGCGCACCACATCTCGGAGATCAACCTCGAATGCCATGTGTGAGGTGAACCCCCGCGTCGCTCGATAAACAACGACTGATTGCCCGCTCCAGGCGCGGTCCTCATAGTCTACGTAATCTGCGACACCCGAGCGGTAGAACCTGTTTTCGGGCCGCCACGACCTGTCGAGCCAGCTCTCGACCAGCCAATGCCGCGAGAGCCGCACCATGGCAAACCCTCCAACGTGAGTTGAGCGCTCCAACAGTCGGTAGTCGTCGAGGTCACGACTCCGTTGGAGCGGCGAGCGGTCTGTAGTGGCACGCACGTGCTTTGCAAACAGCCCCGTGCGAAGGTGGGGAGAAGCCGACCACTCGATTAACCCGGCGAGGTACGCGAACCGGTCTTCTTGCCGGAATCCTGAGTCGGGGACAAGCTGCAAGTAGGTTCGCACACGGGATGGCAGAAGAACAGCGCCGTGTCCCTCGAGGCGCACCCGCGCCGCCAGGGACGTCTCAATCGAGGCTCGCATCGCGAGCGGCTGGCGTTCGTAAGCCAGGGCGGTGTCCGCGAATCCGGGCCATACCACCAGATTCTGGTAGATGAAATCGCTGAACGCATCGAGTACTGTAAAAGCGACGCAAGCCTCTGTGGCGGAGCCCCTCCAGCCTGCTCCGACTGTTATGTCGTTGTCCGGCTTGATTGAGTGTAGCGATGCTTCCAAAAACGCGAATGCACCCGCGCTCCACACCCGGGTGATCCTTGCCCGTAGAAGATTACGTGCCAGAGAAGGAGAATCTTCTTTTTTGAACGTCGCCCGCACGCCCCAGCCGCCTCCCACTGATGCTGCGAGTTTGATGTCAGTACCCGATACTAGTACACGCTGATTGACACTGCCGGCCCAATAACGCATACCGCTGTCGTGACGCTGCCAGGCATATTCGTCCGACATTCCGAACCGTGAGGAGATTACGTCCAGTTCGTACTCGGCATCGATGCTGGGATGAAAACGCTGTAGTATACCTGCATCACTAAACCGTCCACCGACGGCAGCATCCCGGTCCTCCATGAGCACCCACATTTCTTCTGCCCATCCGCTCAACGTAGCATGCAGCGACGCCGAATCGGATTGTGCATGGGCTGGAGCAATGCCGAAGAGCGCGGCCATGGAAAGCGGCACGGAAAAACTCGAACTGATAGCACGCCGCCAGGGTAACGTCATCGCCACCAGAGGAGTGGCCAAATTGTGAGGCCGATGCTGACTGCCACCTTGCGGTCGTGCTTGAGATCATGAGCCAAGTAGACCGTCGCCATACCGCCAGCGCCCGACTCGCGCTCGATGGTGTAGCGATCAGACAGAGCAGTCTTCAGACGATCTAATACGTCGGTCACAGTCCGCGTCCCCGTGGTCGGAGCGGAGAGATAATACGCCTTGTGCGAGATCTTTGCCAGCGCGAGTGGCGGCGTGTGCACGAGGCGATGCCCTGCCCCATACATCTTGGAACATCAGCCGTTCAGGTCTCGGACATCGGTCTCGGGCGTTTCCAGTGTCCTCTAGCACCGTTGCGTCAAGACATCGAATCGTCCAACCGTGCTGCAGTGCGCGGACGAAACGATCAGACCACGCTCCTCGAGCACCTCGTAGACGGGACGGACAACTGAAGCGAATGCCTCAGCATACGCCTGACCTTGTCCTTGGTGCCGAGGATAAGATGTCGTGGTCACAATAGCGGTGACAAACGCGGCTGTTTCTGGCTGTCGCACTCAGACATCGAGGACCGCGAGACCGGCCCACTGTCGTGCCCAAAGAAAACCCCGAGCGCCGCGTGACGCTCGGGGGGGGAACATGCTTCGGTCACCTCGGGTCAAGTCGGAATCTGGAGTCGAACAAGCAGCCAATGCAGTCCTACGGCGTAGTCTGCGCGTTCTGGGTAGTGCCGCCTCCACCGAGTATTGCGGAGTAGTGATCGGAGCGGAGCTTCCAAGCGCCATCTTCCTTGACGTAGACCGACGTCACCCTGACGAGATAGTAGCTAGCGGCTGGGTAGCCTTTCGGCGTCATTGAGCCTTCGGCATAGTAATGTGCTACCGCAGCTTGACCTTCGACCAGCGTGATTACTCTGATGTGCTTCGGTTGGATGTTGAAGGCGTCGTACTCCTCTATCCTGCCCGCAGCGGGTATTTCCTGCAACAGACCGCCACTCGACCAGAACTCCAGCGCACCGTGTTGTGAGTAGTCTCCAGGGCGAGTCTGCAGATTGGTGTTCGCGTAGTCATACCCGTCGATGATGAGGCGAGTTATCTCCTGCTCGGTCTGTGACTGGGCAGAGACCATGCTAGGAAAGATGGTGAGTGCAGCTACTGCAGGGATGGCAAAAGCGTTTCTTAACATGATCGGACTCCTGAGAGGGTTCACTGTTGACGCCAATCCCCGGCGGGGCCGAAAGGCCATCGGCGCGTTTCACTTCAGGTTTGGAATAGCACCATCTGCACGGGGAGTCAATTGGCGGTCATCTGCAAAGATGTTGGAGTCAATTGGCCCGAAGTGCGGTCCGTGAAGCCCCCCCACGGGTGACTTTCGGGACTCGGTCGGTGAGCGAAGCGGGCGCAGATTGTGTGTCCACGATTCAGCATGTGTACGCAGCACCGGGCTGCGGCCCGTCAGGTCGAGCAGGCGCTCGCTCGCCCCTTCCAGCGAGTTCCAAGCCTGGTGTGGCTAGGATCCTGACGCACCGCAGCACAAGTTGCAGTGCTCCCGAATAACCTCGCAGTCTCGCAGTCAGACGAGCTACGTGCTGCCGCGTCATTCTGGCTGCGGTGCTGGAAGGCGACCCGAACATAAAATATAAGATATTAGCGTACCTGAATGCAAGAATTACGATTTTCGTCGCGGTTTCGCACGACTGGCTATGTCGTTACCGACTGAAGGTTCAAGCTGTCGAGTCATTGCCTCAATGACGCCCGGGAAAAGAAACTCGACACCATCACAAGCGGGCAGGCGCTCGTCAGATCGCTCTGGGATATCACTGCCCCGCCCAATGGGCAACAGATGAACATGTGCCTAGCGCGAA